>JAWOIK010000346.1:0-3758 GCA_046484705.1 Ignavibacteriaceae bacterium
GGAAATGGAGTTTACCAGGTTGAGTGGAATGGCGAAAATGATTTAGGACGTAATGTAAGCAGTGGAATCTATTTCTACAGGATTGAAACCGGAAGTTTTGTTGATACAAAGAAAATGATGCTGGTGAGGTAGAGATAAGTTCATTTTTAAGAAATTTATGAAGTGAATTTATATACTAATTTTTGTATGTATACTCAGCAATAATAATTGCTGCTGCAGATGCAACATTTAATGATTCGGCTTTACCCTTTCCGGGAATTGTAATTTTTTCATCAATAATGTTTAACAAATCAGGAGAAGGTCCGGCTGATTCGCTTGATAAAATTAAAATCGTTTTACCCTTTTTATTAAAATTAAAAATGCTATTTCCATTCAGATCACTGCATATTATTTTAAATCCATTCTTTTTCAAATCCGATAAATACTTCTCGCCGTTTTCAAAAATGTTAAGATGAAATATTGATCCCATTGATGATCTTATTACTTTAGGATTTAGGTATTCTGAAGAGTTAGTACTGATAAGTACATTCTTAATACCGAACCAATCACATGTTCTCAATATAGTTCCAACATTTCCGGGGTCTGAAATATTATCCAAATAGATAATCAGATTTTCATTTCTAAGCTGATTTAATTCAAATTTATTTTTCCGTGTTTCAAAAATTGCTGCAATTCCTTGTGGCGATTTTGTATCAGTTATTTTTTCCAGTTCCTGGTTTTTTAATATTTCAACTCTTATCTGGCGCTGCTTAATTAATTTCATCAAATCAGGATTGTTTAAGAAGAATTCATTTGTAGTAAAAATAATCTCACAGGAATACTTTGCGTGTATACCTTCGGCTACAATCTTCTCACCTTCAGCAATAAACTTTTTTTCCTGTTTGCGGAATTTCTTCTGATTCAGTGAAGCATAATATTTTAATTCATTTTTTGTAATCATAACAACGGTTCATAATTCTGATTTTTATTATCGGACTGATCTTTATCTAATTGAAGAAGATATTCCCAGCTATAAATTCCTGTATTGTGTCCATCTTTCCAGGATATTTGAATAGCATATCCGCCTACAACTTCAATCTTTTCTATTTTATACATATCAGGGGAATACATTTGCGGTTTTGCCGGTCTGTAAGATCTAAGAAGTATTGTTTCACCCTTGCAACCGGCACAGGGACATTCATCTCTCAGGTATTTTAACCTAACTAATGACTCTGAATCTTCATCCCATTTGATTAAAAGTTTCTCTTTATCCACAATTTTAATTTGTTTTGGCTGCATCTCTATTAATTCACTTATAAATAATGCACAAATATAAAGATTTGTAACTACCATTGTAATGCATCTTTAGTTAATCGGCATTATTTTAGTAATAACTATATGAAAATGATTTTTCTACAATGACACTTCTGATTATAATATTTATTATCGTACTGATTATTAATGGATTGATAGCTGCTTCTGAAACAGCGATTTCAACATTTGGTGAAAATAAAATACAGGAAATGAAAGATGAAGGCGATAAAACCGCCAAAGTCTTTGAATTATTCCTTACAAGGCAGGAAAATGTATTTGGTACAATACAGTTTTTATATTCATCGCTTACAGTTCTACTTTCTGTAATTGGATATTATATAATCAGCAATCTTATAGAACCAATTCAGGTAAATGACTTTGGATTTATTATAGAAATTATTTTATCGGTATTAATACTGACAATAATTCTTATCATATTCAATGTGCTTATTCCAAAAGCATTAGCTTTTAAATATTCCGGAACATTGGGTAAAGGATCAATCGGTATTCTGCTCTTCCTTTCAAAAATACTCGGACTCATTCCCGCAGCAATAAATTTTATGAGTAATGTTTTGCTTTTACCATTAAAAGAAAAAACTAATTTCTCTCAAATGAGACCATCCGAAGATGAAATTCTTGATATAATTTCAGAAGGAGTTAAATCAGGTACACTGGATGAATCTGAACAGGAAATCATTGAAAATATTTTTGAGTTTACCGATCTTCGTGCAAACGAAGTAATGGTTCCGAGGACTGAAATGATTGCTATTGATGTTCAGGAAAGTGAGTCAATAAACATCGGGGAAATTATTAAATCCGGGCATTCGTTGGTTCCATGCTATGAAGACAGTCCGGACAACATAATCGGAGTACTTCATACGAAAGATGTAATAAAAAATATAATTGAAAAGAAAGAAGAACCAATACGAAAATTACTCAGACCGGTTTATTTTGTGCCCGAAACAAAACTGATTTCCGAAATATTAAGAGATATGCAGAACCAGGGGGAAAGAATGGCTGTTGTTACAGATGAGTACGGCGGAACAGAAGGAGTTATTACTATGGAGGATATTCTAGAAGAGATTATCGGCAAAATCAAGGATAATACAAAAGGTGACATTCATCAGTTCAGCAGTTTGCCGGATGGTAAATATTATGTGCTGGGTACAATGCACATTGATGATTTCAATGAAACTTTTAATTTCTATATACCGGAATCTGATGAATACAGTACTGTCGCCGGGTTCGTAGCTGATAAGTCGGGCAGAATTCTAAATCCCGGTGAACTTTTTGAATATGAAGGATTGATATTCGAACTGATGAAAAAAATCAGACAGAAAATGGTCCAGTTTAAGGTTTTCGCAAAGAACGGTTCATTTAAAGAAATCCAGAGCTGACATTATTCAATTAAATAACCTTACTCGATGAAAAAATTATTCATTATATCTTTTTTTGTTATTGCTATTGCAGCATATTTATTCTGGCCTGAAAAAGTAATAACCTATCCTGCAGGCATAACCGCTCCGGAACAACCAAATCAGGTTAGCATAACTGGAAATAATGAATGGCAGAAAGAGGAATTCAATTTTAAAGCTTTAGCCGAATACAAAATTAAAGCAAGGGTGTTAAGCAGAAATAATTTTTCAGTTGGAAAAGAAAGTAAGATCTCTCCGGTGGATCTGGCATTAGGCTGGGGACCAATGTCTGATCAATCAATCATAGATAGGATTAATATAACACAAAGGAACCGTTGGTACCGGTGGGAAACAGATTCCTACCCGCTGCCGGGAAACGAGATTATACACAACAGTGCGAATGTTCATATAATTCCGGGAAATGATGAGATTGAAACTAAGCTGGATGACATTTATAAGGGTAGTTTAATTGAAATGTCAGGATTTTTAGTTGAAATAAAAACCAACGATGGGTGGCGTTGGAAAAGCTCATTAAGACGCGATGACACCGGGGGAGGATCGTGTGAATTATTCTGGGTGGAATCTTTGACTATTCTTGATGATAAAAATCAATAATAATGTTGAAAAAGAATCCTTGCACCGTTGAAGAAATTATCTTAATTTTGCGTACCAAAAATATGCTGGTGTAGCTCAGTTGGTAGAGCAGCTGATTTGTAATCAGCCGGTCGGCGGTTCAAATCCGTTCACCAGCTCCAAAAAGCTCCAAAATCGAAAGTTTTGGGGCTTTTCTTTTTCCCACCTGTGAGAAACTAATCAGAACTAAACAGAGTTTTTCCGATTTTGGGCACTATTTGGGCACCAGGATTTTAAGAAGTGTATGAGAGCTGCTAAGCGAAGGCGCAGTTTTTAATTGCAGTGAAGTTATTGAACTTGTATCGAAGGGAGGCGAGGATAGCGGAACGGACTTGCCTGTCCGGTAGGCAGGGTGAGCATAGCCGAAGCAGAGCGAGTAAAGGAAATAACGAACTTAGAAAAACTGTGACTGAGCCT
>JAWOIK010000352.1:0-10116 GCA_046484705.1 Ignavibacteriaceae bacterium
AGGCTCAGTCACAGTTTTTCTAAGTTCGTTATTTCCTTTACTCGCTCTGCTTCGGCTATGCTCACCCTGCCTACCGGACAGGCAAGTCCGTTCCGCTATCCTCGCCTCCCTTCGATACAAGTTCAATAACTTCACTGCAATTAAAAACTGCGCCTTCGCTTAGCAGCTCTCATACACTTCTTAAAATCCTGCTGCCCAAATAGTGCCCAAAATCGGAAAAACTCTGATTAGTTCTGATTAGATTAGGAAAAGAGGAAAATAAAAAAGGCTGAAATCTTTTGATTTTCAGCCTTTTAGTGTGGGCCCAGATGGACTTGAACCACCGACCCTCTGATTATGAGTCAGATGCTCTAACCAACTGAGCTATGGGCCCTGAATTTTTAGCGCCGAAAAATACTATTTCTACGCCCCTAAATCAAGTATTATTAACCATCGGGTTACAACTCAATTTTATTATTTCAAGCTGAATTAAATACGTTATTCAATCGCACTTTGTCAGCTTTTGTGATTCGGCACTATTTACTCTAACGGCAGTTTTCGCTATTTCACCAATATCATTTTTTTCGAAGCGGAAAATTCGTTTACATTTATTCTGTAAAAATAAATTCCACTTGGTAAATTGGAGGCATCAAAATTAATTTCGTATGACCCGCTGTTATAAAATTCATTATTCACCAGAATTGCTACTTCCTGACCAAGTAAATTATAAATTTTAAGATTTACCAATCCGGACTCTACTAGATTAAACCTGATCAGTGTAGACGGATTAAATGGATTTGGATAATTCTGCTCAAGTAAATATTCGTCTGCAATAGCAGATATTTCATACGAAACAGAGGTTGGATCCGGAGTTGTTTTGAATCTCCAGCCAGCAGACCAATTACCTGTTCCGTACTGATTATTCGCCCTGACTCTCCAGAAATAAAAAGTATCATATAATAGATTTGAATAAGCATGGGTAGTATCCGTTAATCCGGTTGTATCAATAACAACTGCTGAAGCGTTAAAGTCCGCTGCTCTGGAGAGCATCAGGTCATATGTTTCTCCAAAAGGATTTATATTCCAGATCAATATGGAATCGACAGGCAGATTTCCTGTATTATTAACCGGAAAAACAAGCGATGTGGTAGTGGGGAAACCTGTTGTAAAATTAAATACAGTTGAATAATCACTTGAACCACCAGCATTAGATGAATTAACTCGCCAGTAATATGTGGTTTGTCCTTCAAGTCCGGTAATTACTTTAAAGGTATCCGGAATACTAACTTCATCAAACACAATTCCACCCGAAAATAATGGGTCAGTGGAAATCTGAAGTCTGTAAGAAGAAGCAAGGTCAGGATAATACCAGCTTAATGTCATTACCTCACTTAAGTTAATAGCACCATTTGAAGGTAAAGCTAGCTCGGGAACCGGTGGAGGATTCACCGTTAACACTTCGCTCATTATACTTTCATTATAATTTCTATCAAGTGATGTTATAACAAAGTAATATGGACCTGCCGGATTCGGCGGTTCGGCTGGTATGCTGTATCTTCTTCCTTCAACATTATAAATGTTTGCAGGGTCATTTAGATCTGATGGTTGAATGTTAGAATAATTAAACCTGTAAACAACATATCGGGAGGCAGAGTCACCATCACTTGCAATTATCGGTAAGTCCCAGGCTATTCCAGCTTGTCCATTAGGTAATCTTTCAAACACCAAATTTTGTGGCGGATTGGGTGGAATAACATCCTTCCATGCCATTGTTGGTAGAATTGAAATGTAACGGTATAGATCATTTCTTAAAGAATCTGTAACACCTCGCGGGTTCTCACCAAAGTTTTTTGCTCTGAAAAAGACACCACCATGAACTTTTGGATTTGCTCTGTCTAATCTGATCTGGTTCGGCATTTCACTTGGATTGGACCAATCAGGAATTCTGTAATATGCATGACCCGGGTAATAATGTCGTTGGTAATAATGAACTGAATCTGCCCACCATGGTTGAAGTTTAGCGTAATCCTGTCCACCGCCAAAAGGCCAGTAAAGTTGCGGCGTGAGATAATCAATCGATTGGTCTTGCAGCCAGGCAATAGCATCTGCATATATCACACTGTAGGCGTCCATACCAACTATTCCGGGGGGTACTCCGTTTTTCCAGATACCAAAAGGACTTATCCCGAATTTGACATGCTGTTTAACAGCCTGAATAGTATCATAAACCATCTGTACCATCAAGTTTACGTTATCTCTTCTCCAATCATACTTATTTGTAAAGCCTCTTGGGTCGGCAGCAAATGCAGAATCATCAAGCGCATTATTTGTGGCGTTTGCTGTCATATGGTTTGGTGAATATGGATAAAAGTAATCATCAAAATGAACTCCATCAATATCATATCGGCTGACAACATCACCAATAATTTTTTGTATATATTGACGAACTTCCGGTAAACCCGGGTTTAAAAATTTGAATGTGGATATATTTAATACCCATTCCGGATGCGTATTAGTAATATGATTGGATGCTTTTGGATAAGAGCCAATCTGCCTGTCTGCCCTGTATGGATTAAACCATGCATGAATCTCCATCCCCCTGTTATGTGCTTCTTCAACTGCAAATTCTAATGGATCATAATATGGCATTGGCGGAACACCTTGTGAACCTGTTAAATAGTAAGACCATGGCTCATAAGCTGAACTGTACAACGCATCACATTCCGTTCTTACCTGAAATATCACAGTGTTTATACCATCTTTCTTCAATTCATCAAGCAGATTAATTAATTGAAGCTTCTGCTGATCAGTTGAATTAGTTGGCGAATTTGGCCAATCAAGGTTAATAACAGTAGCAATCCATGCTGAACGCATCTCAACTTTTGGAGGTTCCGACTGCGAGAAAACGAAAGAGAAGGAAATTATAATTAACGATAAACAGAGAAGTAAATATTTTTTCATAGTAGTAATAATTTTTAGTTAAACAAATACAGACCAAATTTAATCAAGTATTGAGCGAATATAAACACTAAAAAATAATAAATAAAAAAGCCCCGATTAACCGGGGCTTAATTACGAAAATATACCATATCAGCTATTTCAGAAACACCATTTTTCTAATCTGGTTAAAATTGTTACCATTATCGGAATTGGCTTTAAGTTCATAGAAGTAAATTCCGCTGCTGATTTTCTTACCAAAATTATCATCCGCATTCCAAACTACAGAATGATTCCCTGCATTCATTTGCCTGTTAACAAGAACTTTAACAGTTTCACCAAGCAAATTGTAAATTGTTAATTTTACATCTGAAGATTGAGGTACCGAGAAATTAATTGTGGTAGATGGATTGAACGGATTAGGATAATTTTGTGAGAGTATAAATTCAGATGGAATTATTTGGCTTATATCATCTACGGACACTATCTGATCGTTAATGGAATAACCGATTGCGCGGATATCCTTAATCCCGGTACTACCAATCAATGTTGCTGCTCCGGTAGTCTGATCAATTGTAAATAAATCGCTGACAACATTCCCCGCCCCCTTAATGCCGTAAAGTATACCTTCTTCATCAAAAACTATATCAGTAGTGTTTACATTATATCCTGTTTGACCGGCAAAAATTGTATCACCCGTCACTGGATCAAATTTTACAATTCTATCCTTAGGATTTCCCAAAAGATTTTTAACTGATCCCCATAATTCATTTGTTAACGGATTAAATGCAATAGCTACTCTTTCAAAAGGTAATGTGGAAACATAATCAAAAGACCAGTTGGATGTGTTAATAGTATACAAATCACCATTTCGTGTTGTTGCATAAAGTACACCAGTTGAATCGTAAGCAAGAGAAAATAACTCAGAAATCTCGACTATGTGAGATAGGTAGGCATCACCTGCCGAAGCATTAATATTATATATTTCCGACGCAATGGGAAGAGATCGCATACCAATGATCTTATTTGTTGAATTATTAATTTCTATATCGAATATATCGTTATAACCAGAAGGACCTAAATTAACTCCGGCTGCAGTTGTTAAGTCAATTGTTGCCAGGTTACCGCTATTTTGTGAACCGGTAATCGCATAAAGCACCCTTGATGCAGCGGGATTTGCAATATAACCAACACCTTCAAGATTAAGTGCGTCAAGCTGCGGAGCATTACTCGATATTGTCATAGCTTCAGTCTGACTGCCGGTTGAGGATGGAATGAATACAAGATCAATCTGAACTGTATCATAAGTATTTATTGTTAACGGAAAGCTGAATGCAGATGTTCTGTAAAAATCACCAACGGATTCAGGAATAGATGATATTATTAGAGGCGCATCGCCATAATTTGAAATATAAACTGAGACAACATCACTTGTATCTCCAAGTTCAACACTGCCTAAATCATAATCAAGAGTTTCAAAAAACGGGTAAACTCCTGAAAACGGTACCAATCGAACATTACCTATAGAAATTGCATAATTATTGGTATTTGCGGCGTATTGTGACACCATCCAGAAATCATACTCGCTGGAATGGTCAATATATGCTGCAAGATAATCGCCCCAGCGGTTCCTGTCACCACAGAAACTGCATACATAACTTGCTAAACCCTCCTGCAAGACGTATGAATTACTCAATCCGGGAGGATCGTTTGCTCTTCGGCCTAGGAAATAAGCTCCGGGATATTCTGTATCCCCCGATCTTGAACAAGTTATAATAACATTATCATCAGTATCAACTGCAATTGCAGGATAAAAATAATAATATCCCTGCGCGCCAAGTTCATAGCTTTCCGTAATTGCATTAGTTGCAGTATTAATTTTAACATACTTTACACTGCCGTATGTGCTATGCTGAGAATTTCTAATTGAATGCGTTGCATATAGAAATCCATCCTTGAACACCGGTGAGGTTTTAATATGACTACCATTTGATTCTATTGCAGTGGTTGTTCCCAACTGTTGTGCATTCGGAGTTTGACCAAAAAATGGTACTAATATATTTGTGCCTGTAAGTACCGGGTTTCCAATAGGATCAGAAAGCTTGTATAATGAATAAAAATTGCCGCCGGTTCTTGGAGCATGTAAAAAGTAATGTTCATTTGCCGCTGTATAATTAAATGTTGGATGTATTACATCCGGCGTAGTTGCTCCACCAGGCATTGTAATATTCCATATATCTGTATATGTCAATGGTCCAGCATTACCATTATATAGAGCGCTTTTAGAAATAATTCTAATTTTCGAGCCAAAAAAACCTGAACTGAATCCGAATAGCCGGGTCATAATATATATTGCTTTATCATCGTAGCCTATCTGAGGATAATCACCCCAGGTACTGGAAGGAGTAGTACCATGCATTTTGGTATCCAATCTATACATATACCATGTTCCGATAGGGTCATCATCATCAGAAAAAGCAAGTAGATTACCTGCAGTCTGTGCACCGTCATCAACCTGCATAAATACCATTACCCATCTGTTTGAAAAATGATCATACAAAATCTGAGGATCACCGCTTTGAGAAGGCCATACAGCCGACCACCATTGAGTAGAACTAAGACTTTTTAAAAGATTACCTTGCTTATCGTATATGTATATGCCGGTGCCGTTATTTGTCAGTACCATCACATGGTTCGGACCAACTGCCAGTGTTGGATCTGGCGGTGCAACGTTATTTACCAGTGATTGGTTAAATTTTGTTATGAGAAGAGGATTTTCGCCCACCTGCTCAAGATTATCTGTATGAAAAGTATCCTCAAAATATATCGACTCGTATATTGGGGCACCTTGCGGATCTAAAATGATTGGTTCAGTATAAAATTCTGTGTTCATTATCCCTTTTTCAAACGGAGGGTCATCAATAACTGGATTATCTGAAAATGTACCGGTATTCACAACAGCTCCTGTATCAATACTACCCTGTTGTATATTATAATTTACAGTCTGAGTAAAACCAATTGTTGTCAGTATTATTACAAGGAATAAAATAACAGTGTAACTAATTCTGTGCATGACAGCCTCTTAAATTATTTGACGAAAATATCTTTTATTCAATAAACCAAAATAAATAAATGAAACAACCTTAAAAAATCTGATTTTACTAAAATGATGCTGTATCCGGGTACAGGAGAAAAAATCCGGTGAGAATGATTTCCTCTGGTGGCTTAATAAAACCGAATATTCAATTTTGAAAATAATTCTGTAATAAATATAGCACAAGTCTATTCGAAGTATCAATTTTTCTTTTCTTTATAAAGTTCCATAAGGTATTTTGCAACAGCTTCGGCTTCCTGCGGTTTTAAACCGGGGTTTGGCATGGGTGGAAATGCAGGGTCTATTTTTACAGGATTACGAATAAATGCAACAAGCTGACCTTCCTTGCCTTCATATTTTGGAAGTACATCGTTATGTGCCGGACCTACAAGCTTTTGTTCAAATTGATGGCAGGATGCACATCGAACATCATAAATTTCCTTTCCACTGATCTCAGCAATAGTTCCCGCTCCTCTCAATTCGTTCAGTATTTCATCAAACTGACTGCTCAATATTACTGAGTGTTTTGCTGTAGCATTAGTCATTGCCATTTGATCTTTAACTATAATTGCAAGTAAGGCGAAAATGATGGTAACAAAGAGTATGGCACTGTACTGCTGCTTATCATATCGAAGTATCATATATATTAAATGTAAAGCAAGAAAAATTAACAGTAGAGCAGCGATAGCATAAAAGAAAACTGTACCTGAAAGTACAGATGACGGGATAGAATAAATATTCATTGCAAACAGCAATGGTAAAGGTATTGCAGAATATAAAGCCACACGTGATGATTGTAATTTAATAAAATTTTTGTATTCGTTTGAAAGTAACCTATCCTCTTTCCAGTATAAAAAGCCAAATAGTATCGCTGATCCTGTTAAAGTAAACGCCATGAATATAAAAATAGTAAGATTTAAGAGAACCTTTGGTGAAAACAACAGAGAGAACAGACCTGATATCTCAACAAAACTAAAATGTGCAGCAGATGTAGTTGCAGCCGTAAAAAGCCAGATACCAATAAACAAAAATATAATTGCATACCTTCCGTTTTTTACAGAAAGATTACCTGTTGTTGCTTTAAACTTCTCGATTTCATTTCCTACAGATTTATCACTTAAGCTGATTGCAGAGAATATTTGATTGAATGTAAACGAATGACGATAGATATAAGTCATTATCAGTCCAACCGAAATAAATACGAAAGATAGCGCAAGGTAACCTACGGTTGCCACTTCAGCGGTATGTAATAATTGTGCAAAAATTAAAACTGCAGTAAGCAGAGGTATTATTCCAAGAACTAGTCCAACACTGTTGTTAACAGTTACAAATTCGATTACATCTTTAGCAAAGTTCAGGGAAGTGTTATCAGATTTTTTGAGTCCTTTTCTTTTGAAGTAAAGTGACAGGATAAGTCCTCCGAATACAATACTGATAAAAGTTACAAAAAGTATTTGTATCAGGGATAGCATATAGTGCAGTAATTCTATATGCTCTGCAGACTGAGGTAAAACAAGGTTATCAAAAAATTCCATTTAAATTTTACTCATGCGAATTTGTTAAAAAATCAATTTATCTATTGTAACCGCTGAAATAACAAAAAGTGCAAACAGGTTAATGTTGTTGAATGCAAATCTATAGTTAGTTTTTCCGGAATTAACTTTTAATAGGTCAGAAGCCTTCCATGTAAAAAATAGGCCGCCTGCAAACATTAAATAAATAATCCAGTTAAAATGAACAATACCGAACAGCGGAATTAGCAAACCGGTAACAATGGTAGCAATAATCCACATAAAAGTGATCCGGGTTAACTGGTTCCGGTCAAATGTATTTGTAAGTGTAGGCAATCCGGCTTTCTGATAATCCTTATCCAGCACCAACAACAAAAGCCAGAAATGTGGTATTTGCCAGATAAAAAAGAAAAATGATAAGATCAATATCTGGGGAGCAAACAAACTACCTCCGGCGGCTGCCCATCCTATCGCCGGCGGTATTGCTCCAACCAGGGAACCCGGAATTATTGCCAGTGCCGATCTTCGTTTTAACGGAGTATAAATTAAATTATACCACACAAGATTTAATAATCCAAGCAGCATAGCGGTAGCGTTGGATCCTGCAAATAATAGAACTGTACCTGTGAATACCAGAATAACCGAAAATAATAATGCATTAACCGAAGATATCCTGCCAGACGGAATGGGACGGTTTTTTGTTCTTTCCATTAACGCATCTGTGCGCCTCTCCTGAAAATGATTTATTGCTGCAGAACCGCACGCCAGAAGCAGTGTGCCTAATGTAGGTAAAATAATTTCAGGTGTTATACTTCCTTTGTAAGCAATAAATCCGAACGACGTTGTAACAGTTACAAAAATTGTAATCTTAATTTTACTGAGTTCAAGAAATATTTTAAGTTTTTCTATAAACATTAATTAGCCGTAACCGGTGTTTGCTCATTATTAATCATAACCTGGCTTGTATCGGCAGGTTCGGATGTGATTTCCTCAATTTTCCACTTCTCAAAATCTTCTTCTGATAATACAAATATTTTTGAATACATATATGAATGCTGTAATCCGCAATATTCAGCACAAGCTATATCATAACTACCTTCGCTTGTAGGCTCAAACCAAATCTGTCTTGACTGACCGGGATATACGTCTTTCTTTACTCTGAATGCAGGAATATAAAATGCATGGTTAACATCATTTGATTGCAGGTTCAATACAACCGCTTTGTTAACAGGAACGTACAGTGAATCTGTTACCCTTCCATCTTCATATTTAAAACTCCAGTTCCACATCTGTGCTGTAACATCTACAGTGAGTGCATTTTCAGGAATATCGGACATCTCCTTATAACCTACCCATCCATACCAAAACATTATTAGTACCAGTATTGTGGGTATTACAGTCCAGGTAATTTCCAGACTTAAACTGCTGTGTACATTTGTTGCCCGTGGATTTCTTTTTCTGCTGTACTTTATAACAAAAAATATCATCAATGAAGTGATGAGTACGAGAAAAAATACCGAAACAATTATCGTAAAAAGAAAAACTGAATCAACAGAGTGCGCAAAATTGGATGCTCCGTCAAACATATATCAATTCCTTATTATAAAAGAATAATCAGAGAATAAGAGTACAAACGAGATGAGAAGAAAAAACATAGCCACAACAACAAATACTTTGAAAGTAACTTCCTCACTCCTTAAGTGCATGAATATCGTAAGTACCAGGTATGTTTTTACAGAAGCAATTAATAATGCAGTGGCAACCGTAATTCCTCCGAAATCAATTCCTGCAACAGCAACGGTAATTCCTGTTAATGCCATTAAGGCAAGCCAAACCAGTATGTAAACTCCATACCCGTGAGAATGTTCAGATTGTTGTGAATGATCTTCCATTTTTAAAATCCTTTAAGTTATCAAATAGAATAACGGGAATAAAAATATCCAGATAATATCAACCAGATGCCAGTATAAACCGGCAGATTCCAGTTTAACATAATTATCATGGGTAATAATTTCTTTTGAAGTAAGTCTTGTCATTACCAGAATCAGAACTAAACCAATTACAACGTGAAGACCATGTAATCCTGTCATAACGTAATACAATCCAAAAAATAAAATTTCACCGGACGGTCTGGCTAATAGTTCTTCACCGCCGGGATAAATACCATGATGAAACTTAGCAGTCCACTCAAAATATTTATTAACCATAAAACCTAAAGCAAGTACAACCGTAATCAGCTGGAAGAAGATTGACAAACTTTTATTCTTTCTCTGGATAGCTGTAATTGAAAGCGCCATAGTTAAAGAACTTGTAAGCAGAATAACAGTATTAAATGTCCCGATTATTGTATTTAACTCTTTTGCAGCGAGATGGAAAGCATCTGGATTATTAAATCTGTATACGGAATAAAGAATGAACATACCTCCAAATAGTAAAAGCTCAGTAAAGAGAAATAACCACATACCCATACGGGAAGCGATGTCATCCCTATGTACGTGTGCGGTTGTCTGTTCGGTAGAACTCACTTTGCCTCCTCAGGTTGTAGTGATATAATTTCATCCTGATTAAATTTATATTGATAAGGTGATTCACTAA
>JAWOIK010000359.1:0-2575 GCA_046484705.1 Ignavibacteriaceae bacterium
AGAACCTGTAAACGATTAAAAACGAAAGTTGCGGCTGGCGGACCACTTTTTACAAGCAGTCCGGAACTCTTTCCCCATGTTGACTACCTGATCCTGAACGAAGCTGAAATTACACTTCCGTTATTTTTGAAAGACCTTAGCGATGGTAAGCCCAAACATAAATACACTTCGGAAAACTGGGCAGATATTACAACCACACCATTGCCGGATTGGGATCTGGCATCGATAAATAATTACACATCTATGAATCTTCAATATTCACGCGGCTGTCCTTATGACTGCGACTTCTGTGATATAACAGTACTATACGGACGAAAACCGCGCACAAAAACAAAAGATCAGGTAATAGCCGAACTGGACGAATTATATTTTACCGGCTGGCGCGGACCGGTTTTTTTTGTTGATGATAATTTTATAGGGAATAAAGCAAAACTCAAAAATGAAATTCTTCCTGCAATTTCTGGGTGGATGGAAAAAAGAAAAAATCCTTTTTATCTGAATACTGAAGCTTCAATAAATCTTGCTGATGATGATGAACTTATGCACCTGATGGTTAATGCAGGATTCGATGCCGTATTTATCGGGATAGAATCACCTAATGAAGAAAGCCTGGTTGAGTGTAATAAAACTCAGAACAGGAACCGGGATTTGATCTTAAGTGTAAGAAAAATTCAGCAGGCCGGACTTGAAGTTCAGGGAGGTTTTATAGTAGGGTTTGATAACGATCCTCCTTCAATTTTTGAAAAACTAACAGGATTTATACAGGAAAGCGGCATAGTAACGGCAATGGTCGGCTTATTGAATGCGCCTAAAGGTACTAAACTTGAAAAAAGACTTATTGCTGAAGGAAGAATGCTTAAGGATTTTACAGGCAATAACACTGACTTTTCAATCAACTTTGTTCCGCGGATGGATCCTAAAGTACTCCTCGAGGGATATCAGAAAATTCTGGAAAAAATTTATTCACCTAAATATTTTTATGAACGGGTAATGATCTTCCTGAAGGATTTTGAACCCAAGAAGAAAAAAGTTTTTCATCTAAATCCTAATTACATTCTTGCATTGTTCAGGTCAATTGTAAAGTTAGGTGTGTTAGGTGAAGAGAGAATTTACTATTGGAAATTATTCCTCTGGACACTTTTCCGTAAACCGCAGTTGTTTTCGTTAGCAATTTTGTTTGCGATCTATGGATTTCATTTTAAAAAAATATCCAATGGATTTTATTAAAGTAATGCCCTTGTAAACTGAATACAAAAAGAATGAAAAAGTTTAATTCAAAATCTGCAAAAGAAATTGGTGATGATCTCGTCATCAATTGGAATGAGGTAAATCTGGATGAATTCACAAAAGGCGTGAATGTCGAATTAGAACATGGTTCGAGATATCCGGAAACGAATGTTACAAAAGATGACAAAAGATTGACGGGAAAAATTGCCTGGGCTCATCTAAAAGAGTTTCCAGATTATTATACAAGACTAGAAAAGTTAGAAAAGGAAGCTGAAGAATATTGGAGAAAACAAAGGCGGAGCTAATAGAAGGATCATTTTGTCCGTCTGAGGCAGAGTGTAACATTGAATCATCCAATATTCCTAGGGCTTTAACCTTTTACAACATTAAAAATATCATTCTTTAAACTTTTAAGAGAAATACAGATATAAAAGGGAAGATAGCTTGAAGAACAGAAAGAAAGAATTTACTATTAGAAATTATTTTTCTGGTCATTATTCAAAAAGCCGCAGCTTTTTTCTCTGGCAATTCTTTTTACAATTTACGGATTTCATTTCAGGAAGATATCGGCAAATATTTAAAAATATCTGCGGAAAGTTTTCCTGGATATCATTTCCATTTATGATTATGGGATACATTCCTGATAGAACTAACTTGTTATTCCGGGTGATTCTTGAATAATACGTTTCTTAACTTTATATCAAACTGATCTTTCGATTGTTATTTAACCCGGAATGACTATATAAAAATTGAAAAGGAAATTAAATAAAGCAGTTCACAATTTTATAATTCACTTCCTGTAATATTTCAATGATTCCGGTAATAAAATGTAAAAGAACTACATCTTTTGACCTAATGTAGTTAATCCATTTTTCCTTCCTTTGGACGATTGTATTCAGTACAAAAGAGTGACATATTATACTGGGAAGGTTACGTGGAATGATTAAGTCAAAGAAAAAAATAACAAGCAATTCTTATAATAGAATGTCCAATCTCAAATACAGGCGTGAAGATAATGATATCGGTTTGACTGAATCCATAATTAATACAGTAAGCGAACCTATGCTGATTCTGAATAAAGATTTAAGAATACTACTCGCCGGCAATTCATTTCTCAATTTATTTAAGCTAACTACCGAAGAAACAAACGGAAAGCTGATTTATGATTTGGGAAATCACGTATGGGATATTCCGGAACTAAGAGAACTACTTGAAACAATTCTTCCTGAAAGAATATCTGTCGATGACTATAAAATTAAACTTAACATTCCTGATATCGGCAAATGCGAATTGATATTGAATGCAAAACAGATTCAAATTGGCGCAGAGAAAGAAAAAGCTGTTCTCC
>JAWOIK010000078.1:0-12669 GCA_046484705.1 Ignavibacteriaceae bacterium
GTAATGGTTAAAGGATTAACACTTAACCAGATGATGAAAAATAAATTTGAAGCACTTCTGTCCAGAAAAATCATCCGTGATGCATTTGATATTCAATTTATGCTTATGCGCGGCGTTGAACTCCCTGCTGATAAGAATAAACTTCAGCAAGTATTAGAAGTCATCAATAATTTCAACGAACAGGATTATAAGGTTACTCTCGGCTCAATACTCGATGAACCTGACAGAAAATATTATTTAGAGAACCGGTTTAGTTTTCTTAAAGAAGAAATAAATAAAAATCTTAATCTTTCAATTCAATAGCTCTCAATTAATTGAAAACTTAACTCCAAGCGAAGCACTGAATGCACGTGTTAATCCGTCCACATTCACTTCTCTTTTAATAAAAGGAATAGCAAAGTCAGCAAATAATGAATAGTTTTCTGTCATAGAATACTCAACCATTGTAAGAAAGTTAAGTTGTGACTGATCACTCTTTTCAACATCTATATAACTTTCCGTTGGAGCCATTGAAAGAAAATTTACTATACTAGATTTGGATAACCGTTTGATAAAAAGTAATTGGGGAATAATACGGAACTCATCAAATGTTAATTCATAAGTTCCACGTACAAGAATATCATCGCCTCTTTGGAGTTTAAGTAAATTATCATTTCTTCCACCTGCAAGCTGGTATCCTGCACCAATACTGAAATTATCATAACTATAATTCACTGCGAACAAAATATCGTTTGTGCCAAGTCCGCTTTGATAAACCTGAGGCAGATTATCTTTGTTATCATCTCCGGTTGCAAGCTTAACTCCAAGTGATGCATTAAAAGAAGAACTTTCATCTGAATATAATTTCTGATTCCAGCTTAAGATTAAATCGCCAATGCCATTGACATCACCTAACGGACCTGATTGAATGTTAAACGGCAATGCAAACTGAACAGAACTATTATCAAACACATTATAGCTGCCATTCAATTGCAATGCATGAAACTGAACATCATCTTCTTTACCGCTGGTTCCAAATTTATACGCTACAGAAAAATCAAAAATACTTTTGCTCTCCTTTTCCATTGAATGACCGCCGATCGAACAAACACCGGCATCGGAACATTGTGCATAATTTTCTACTGAATAAAAACCTGCAGAAAATAAAACTATTAATACTATAATGGACTTTCTCATTTTTTACCTATAAATTTTTAACTTATTGATAGAGTTAAATTACTACGCACTCAATTAATATTCATCACAAAATAATCACACTGCTTTCTTCTTATCCATACTTCTGTAAACACCAATTACCAAACCGACAATTTTGAATGAAGCATACTTTTTATCTATAACAATTGGTTTGTATTCAGGATTTTCTGAAACAAGTTCAATTTCATTTTTCTTTTTATAAAACCGTTTAACCACTGCGGCATCATCCAGAATTGCAGCAACTATTTGTCCGTTTTTCGGTTCAAGATTGGGATTAACAATTACAATATCGCCGCTGAAAATATATGCATCTTTCAAGCTATCCCCTTTTACTCTTAACAGGAAGGAATCTTTTGGCATTCTTGCAATTGTTGGTAATTCAATTGTATCAATTGCATCGGGATAAATTGTTAAAGGGTTTCCTGCTGCAACTTCTCCAAGTACAGGTTTTGGAACAAAAAACTTTTCTTCAAGCGTAAGTTCAATACCACGTGAAAGCTTTGGATTTTTCCGGATGTAACCTTTCTTCTCGATTGCCTGAAGATGCTGCTGAACTGTTGCACGGTTTTTATAACCAAATTGCTTTGCAATATCAGCTAGAGTTGGGGGAATTCCTTTTCCTTTTATCTGGTCTATAAGAAAATCCAGTATATTTTTCTGAATTTCAGTTAATTCGGTTTTCATAAACACACCTTCGGTTAGTGAGTCACAGATTAAGAACCTGATAGAATTAAATGATTACCGATTTACTAATCTGTTTCTAAATACCATACATTTGTATGGCTAAACTAAATAAACCGGAATAAATTATCAAGGTGTGTAAAACAAAATAAAAAATCCTTTTCTTAATTTGATTTAAGAAAAGGATTTGGGGATTTATCATAATATTAAAATGCTATTTGGAAAAAACCCGCTCTAATGATTCGACCATCTTTTCTCTGAATATTGGTTTTGAAACAAAATCATTAAACCCGGTGGCAATAAACTTTTCTTTATCCCCTGGAAGAACATAAGCTGTTACTGCTATAATAGGTGTATTTTCATGACTGGGCATTTTATTGATGATTTTAAGAGCGTCTAAGCCGTTATATTCACCCTGAAGATTTATGTCCATCACTATAAAGTCAAATGTGCTGCTCTCGAGTAATGGTAAAGCTTCTTCAAAACTTACTGCAAATTTTATTTCTTTGAGTCCTTTCATTTGAACCTTAAATAAAATTTGTGAGTCGATCTGGTCTTCAATATATAAACAAGTTAAATCAGTTAGGTTGAATTCCTTACCCTTTTTAAGTTCAACATCTGAGCTTTCTTTATCAGGTTTTTCAAGTGGTAGGTCTCCTGAAATTGTTCCACCCGGATCATCAACTGGTTCTAGAGTTTTATCCGTTTCCTTTTTGAAGGATTCATCCACTGTTGACTGATCCATCATATTTTCTGCTTTATACGTTATTTCAGAATCAATGGATGATTGTTCCTGCGGCTCGTCTAAAATAATTCCGGTAGTTTCTTCTTCTACCTGGTCCTCAGTATCTTCTTCACCAAACGGGTTAAATGCATCGGGTTTATGTTTATCAAGTATTTCTTCAATTGATGAATCAACCGACTTGAATTTAGTTTTAAGTGAATCTTTTGATAGTGCCATAGGGAAAATAAATCCACCACCAAATTTTTCATTTTCAATAAATTTACCACCCAGCATTCCAAGTAAAGTTTTTGAGAAATGTGTTGATAGTTTTGGAGTTCCGATATCTTTAATATCATTATTACCATAATAAATATACTTTAATTTGGAAGTTAGATAATCAGAACTTTTACTAAAATTATCACTTATAAGTAAAAGAAAATTATCATCATCAAGCTGGTATGATGAAAAATATAACTTTTTATCCTTTATTAATCTGCTTATTACCTTTATCAGGCTTGCAATTAATGTTTCAAATTTTTGATGATCTGTGCTAAAAACCAATGAAGATGAAATTTTTCCATATGAAAACTCAGTATCCTGATTATTAATAAGTTCAGGAATTTTTTTATCCAGGTTATCAATAATTTGAGTTATAGAAACTTCAGAAGAATTTAATTTGAATTTATGCTGGAGAATTTCAGAATATTCCACAACAGAATTCATTGTGCTTAGAAGTTTTATTTTATTCTGGTTAATAAGTTCCGAAGCTTCTTTCTGATCTGCGGAAGGATTGTTTATGCTATCTGTAAGTTCCTGAGCAAATCCTAAAATTACATTCATTGGTGTAAGGATTTCATGAAAAACACCTGATAAGAAATTAGAATCCAGCAGATTTACTTCTTCGCTCGGTTTTTTTTCAATCATCACTTCTTTGATAACTTTTTCATCACGTATTTCCCTTTCCTGCTTAACAGGTTTAAGCAGAATAGTAAATGAATCCACTTTTCCTTCATAATCAATTATAGGTGTAAAGTTCACTTCAGAGCTTAAAAATGTTCCATCATTCTTCTTAATATCAAGTTCCAGGGAAACATTTTCTTTTACATCCGAAGAAAACACCGATGTATTTATCATAGATCTGTGTTCGTCCTTTACAAGAGCAGCAAAGGAAGTGTTACTAATTTCAGATGAAGAATATCCCAACAATTCCATACCGGATTTATTAATAAAATTTATAAAGCCGTTAATATCTGAAATTATTATAATATCATTCGTATTATCGAACGCAGCTTTAAACAATTGATTTTTTTTCTCCAGTTCTATTCTTGCTGAAATATTTCTGACTATGTTAAAAAAGCTGTCTTTGCCATTATATTGAAAACGGGTTCTGCTTATTTCAACAAAAATTGACTCGCCATTTTTAATTCGATGACGGTAAGGCCCTTTAAATTCGCTTGAATCTGCTTCATCAGATGAAGAACCAAGTAATGTCTGAATATCTTCCGGTGTATAAAGATCTGTCAGATCCATTTGTAAAAATTCGTCCCTCGAATAGCCGTATAAGTGAAGAGCAGCTTCGTTAACCTCCAAAAACCTGAGATTATCAATATCGTAGATAATGATCGGTTCAGGATTATTCTGAATTAATATGTCAAACATTCTTCCTCTCCTGGATATAAGCTGACCTAAATCAACTATGGTTTGTTCTTCATCAATAAAAATAATAACACCTCCGGTTTCAATACCGGGGCTAATAATTTTACTCAGGTAAATTTTATACTTAGAATTTTCTGAATCAATTATCTGAAATTGCTCATCAGCAGAAAATATATGTGATGATGATTCGCCGTTCAGAAATATTTTTACAGTTTCTGAAAGTTCTGTTGAGAGCACATCTGTAAAATGTACACCTTTTATTTGTCCGGTTTGCGATAAAACTAAATTACAAAATTTCTTATTTGCATATAGCACGAGCCCCTTTTCATCAATAAGTGCTACCGGTTTTGCAAAGTTTTCAATTATTTGACCGGATACATCAGAAGATTCCGGAAATTTATAATTAGTCAGTTTTACTTTTTTCTGTGTAATTCCCAATAGAACCATCACTTTGTTTTGATGATCTGTTATTGGAATTTCAATAAATTCTTGTTCTGAAATATTTGAAGATGGGATTAATGGAACTCCATCTATTCTGATATAATTCAGACTTTCACAAATATATTTGTCAACAGATGAAAGAATTTCAGCAACAGGAGAAGGAAGAAATTCTGTTTCTGTTTTACCTTCAATCTGTTCAGCAGATACACCAAAACTACTGGCGTAAGAGGAATTTACTATTAATAAATTCCCCGCTTTATTTTTTAGGTATATGCACTCATCAAATTGATCAATCACCTTTCTGACCCTGGCTTTACCTGAAACAGTAAACGGATAAAGAATGCGTATTTCAGTAAGAATCGGATTTAGATGCGGAGAAAGTATAGATTCAGTCGGATTGCCTGAATTTATATCAATCCCGGAATTATTCAAAACATCGTTGATTGAGTTACTTTCTTCCACAAAATTCCATACATCAATTAACATAAAATAAAATGAACATTAAATATATATGATATAATTCATTTAATATCATATCGAGAATTAAAATGTTACGGAATTACAATTTGCACTTCTTCAGAAAAAACAGAATAACTGTTATTATAAAATCCTCTAACCTTATAATAATAATAAATATTACCCGTCTGAATATCAGAATCGACATATACAATATTTACTGCATTTAAACTTTTCAGAAGCAAGTAATCCTCCGAATCTCTCCTTCTCCAAATTTCAAATGATGTAGTCATTGGATCCGAATTTACCCAATTCAGTTGAACAATATTTAGTGAGGAAGAGTACTGTGCTGATAAATCAGCCGGGGGGAGTAAAATCTTACTAAAGGTTGTTACTTCTGCAATATTGCTAATTGCCGAATCCTTTGATGAAAAAGCAATATCCCGATAGAAAAATATTCCCCCGGCGTATAAATTACCACCGCTATCGGTAAATACTGTCACATTTGGTCCAACATAACCAATTTCAATAAAATCAATAAGGTTAGAATTTCTTTCAATTCTAAAATAAGTTTCGTTATCACTATTGTCGTTCCAGGTCAATTTTACAAGTTGGGTGCCAAACGCAGTTGCAGTTAACTCACTAGGAGGATAAATTGTGCTATTATAACTGTTTCCCGCTGTATTTATTTCTTCACTGAATTCAGATTCGCCAAAATCATTTATACCCTTAATTTTATAATAATAAACAGAATCGTCTGACAAACCACCGTCATTTGTATTAAAGTCCTTTCCATCAACTTCTTTCAGTAAGGAATATTCACCGGCTAAACTTTTCCTTCTGTAAATATCGTACCTGTTTACTACTTCAGAAGTATCCTTCCACGAAATGTTTATGGTGCTCTCGTTTAATTTTATAATTCTTAAATCAAATGGCGGGTACGGAGTTATTTGATTTTTTGATATAAGTGCATTTACAACATCATCACTTTTAACCGATGTTCCATCTTCATCATAATATATGATATAATAATTAATTATTTTACCTATATAAGAAGAATCAAAACTCATGACTATTGCAGGTAACTCATTATTTCCCAGTGAAGGAATATTATTTATGAACTGTCCATTAATGTACAATTCCAGAAATCTGATGTTGTGTGGTGATGAAACAGAATAGTCAATTTTAGTATTGCTCCAACCTATTATAGAATTATTAATAGGATGATAAATTTCTATTTTTCTTAGAGTTGAATCAGTAGCCGGTTCATTAGGTATAAGAGTGCATGATGTTATTGTACTAATCAGAACAACCAATAAAAAGTATAGAAACTTAGTAGCAAGGACTCTATGTATACTGCACAATATCATTTGAAGCCAGGGATTTTAAATCTAATTAGTGTCTGTTAATTAGAATTAATTTAATTCAATTACAAAATTAATTAGTCTGTTTGCCGATAAGTTATCTACAAATATTTTTACAAAATTGTTTTCAGTGTCAAACTGATATTGAATCGGTACCTCCTGAAATGAAACGTTACATTCGACTGCATTCCTTATCCCGATACTGCTTAAGCCAACTTCAAATTTTCCGCTGTTCCGGTTATTCCTGTTTACCACCTGAACTTCTAATTTGTTACTACCGGTTACATTCATTGAAGCGCTCAGATCATATCTTATGTCAACCCAACTTAAGTAATCAATAATTGGAACCAGTTTATAATTACCGGATTTTAATTGTACTAGAATTTTATCAATCAAAAATAAATCTTCATCAAAACAACCGGGTTTAAATTTAAATTTTAGGACAGGTGCATGATCCAGATGATCAATCTGCTTAATTAAATCCTTAAAAACTACATCTGAGGTTTTAATTAGGTGCAAACTAAATGATTCAACTTCAGGATTTTCATTGCCGGATACTAACAAATTTCTGATACCATAATTCAATAATGATTTATAAAAATCATTATTCCATTTGGAATTATCCAGATCAACGGAACTGATTTTTCTACCAGTAATATCTTGAAATCTATTAAACGAAGCTCTCAGATATCCGTAATCATTATCATCCTTATTCGCATGAACAAGATCCTGAGAACTAATTTTTAGTATTATCTCGCCGGCATCTGAAAGTATTTTAATTAAATCAGACTTATCTTCATTTATTGAAAGAATAAAGCCCGGTTCTAAACTATGTTTTTCGATCTTTGATAAAATATTTTCAGCCTGTTTTATGTTTCCGGACAAATCAAAAACTATTGACAGTTCCTTTGGGTTTAATGCTCTGCTTTGTTCTATCCAGATTAACTCTTCGCCCGAGAATAACGAAATAATATTTTTCATCATCTTATCGAAGTTTTCCTTATCATCTTTTCCGCCTATTATATCCATCGGATCAAATGCACACCAGAATAACCTGCCATTTCCAAGAGGTGAATAGATTATTGCTGACTGATCGTTTTCAGAATTGTTTTTCTGGTATTTAAATTTTCCAATTACTTTAGCTCCATGATTCAGGATGTCAATTATCGGGGGTGAATTTCTTGTTGAAACCTGAATTACTTTACCTGGTAATATATCCAATGTGATAGGAAGAAATTGCTCAATTCTAACAAAACTGCTAATCAAATCCCTGGGTACATTTCCTGAGATGGATATGCCTGATAATATCTGAAATTGCCGTGCTCTTTCAGACATTACAAATTCATCACTATGCCCAAACTCACCAATAATAATTATTCCACCTCCGCTCTCAATAAACTTTGTAATAGAGTTGAAGGACTCATCACTAATTAAAATGGCGTTTATAAAAAATATTATGTGATAATCATCAGTGGAAATTCCATTCTTAATATCATCATCATAAATAACATCATATCTTATTCTATTATTTAAAAAGAATATTTCCCAATAAGTTATTTTTTCAAGTGATTTTTCAGGTGAGATAATTTCTGCAGCATAAGAATAATGAAGTGCTACTTTAGGACTATTACAATTTCCTGAAAAGGAAATTAATGTTATCAACAAACTTGTAATTATTAATATATTCTTCATCATTATATCATTGTTCTGTTATTCAATCTAAACTAATGATTTGCAATGGATCAAAGTATGAGTTAAATTTTTTAGGCATTAACCCTGTCATAATCGATAAAATAGGTTCGTGATTCGCCGGGTTTTAAATCATTAATCAGCAGATAAACATAACGGCTGCCCGGATTGTGTTTTATGTCAGCAGGTTTTGTACCTATTATTTCTGTATCAAGTGATATTTTCGAAATTTCGTCATTCAGGTCTACATCAATAACCAGGTTGCTGATATTCTCTTTACCCGGGTTGGTAACTCTTATAGCCACACGGTTGTTACCTCTGCGTTCCGCTCTTAATTCAATATAATCTCTTTTCTGGTACCACTCATGAATTTCTGAAGCTGTGGTTATCCAGAATTTCTTTTTCTTTAGATCCTGAACTAAATTTTTAACAATGTTTATATAATCATTTCTGCATTGAAATTCGGTATGCATTTTAAAGACATACATCCCCCCTTCAAAAAGTATCCGGTCAAGATCTTCCTGATAAGTATAAAACTGAAATTCAGGATTTGTTAGACCATAATCACGTATAACTTCATAATCATCTCTGGATGTTTTAGTCATAGCGAGAATACGGTTTTCACCTCTGATCAAGGATCTGGGTACGGAGCGGTCAGTTAATGAATCACTCAGTAAATACTTATAACCCAATGTTATTCCAGCGTTAACAGTGTTGTTATCATACAAACCATAGTGTGGGTACAATCCATTTACCGGTGATCCGGATATTTCTTGCAATAAACGCTTGGCATTATTCATACTGTTGAGCTGTTCGGTAAGTGTATTCAAAGTATTTATAGTATCAGTGAGCGAAGACATATAACCAATGTCAACTAAAGCGGCTATCTCGCCATAATTTATCAGTGATGAAACTAAATTTCGGTTTTGATTTGCTTTATCCGGATTCACAAAAAAAGTTGCTTTAACATTTTCAGAATTTAATACTGGAAGCAGATTTCTAATATTATCTATATCCTCGTTAAGTACAGGCATCAAAACAGCGGCAGCATCATATCCATCCGGCCAGTCTTTAATATAAGCTATTGGACTATACGTTAACCAATTCACACAATTATTAAAGAATCTGTCGAAGAATATATAATCTTCCTGTAAACCTATTACTGAATTAATTTCAAATCCCATCCATACAAATCTGCCTTGCCCGTAAGAACCATACGCTGTTCCGGTTGAACGTTTTATTCCTTCCCTTACCAAACCTTCATCAAGTCTGAAATTATACCAGAAACTGACCTGTTTAGTTCTTGGGTCAAGGACTTCTGCTGCCATAGGTATATCCCAGGTTGCAATTTTTAATGGGTATCCGGTAGGTATTGTAGCTGTTAGAGGTATTCCCCCTCTTAGCGTATGAATCCTTAATGCATCATCATGTTGTATCTCATAGGAAAACTGCATGCCGAATACCTGGTTAAAGAACTGCCAACCGCGCCATTTACCGTCCTTTGAATAACTGGCAACACCGCTTGTTGCAAATACACTGCCGCCTTTTTCCAGATATTTTTTTATTTGTATTATCTCTCTATCGCTCAGTGATTTTGAACCGGGTAAAACAAGCAATTTATATTTAAGATGCTTACCCTGTTCAATATCCTGATCCGAAATAATATCATATCGAAGATTAAGGTTACTAAGAAATTTTTTCCAGGTTGAAATGTTATCAACCAGCCAGGTACTTCCGGTTGGAAGCATATTCTCAGTATACCTGGAATAAAGTATTGCAACCTGATCGGTTTCGCCAATAATAGTTTGTTTAACTTTCTGACTTGTCGGCATGAGTGAGGAGATATCAAATCGTCCGTAAACACCCCTGAGCACAAAATAATAAACCAGAATGGAGGCTGTAAGAATAACTAACCCCGAGAGAAAAATAAGAACTGTGTTAACTCTACCTTTGCTATAAGAGTTATTTACCGCCATTTAAAAGTACCTGCAATTTTATCTTCTTCTGTAGGCACATAACCCTCAGAAGTGTACTTGAAAAATTTAGTTTCAGTTCTTTTCCTGGCATATTGTTTACGCTCCGGGGCGGCAAATTCTTTTTCCACAGAAAACCGCTTTGGTTCTTCAATGGGTGTATGCTTCTTCTGTGGTATAATTGGTGCTGCCGGTTTCTGTACAGTAAAAGGACTCTGATATTCAGATGAGCGTAAATTATGTACTGTTGACTGTGAAGGGATCACATCTGTAGGTACAACAAGTTCAGCCTGCACCGGAGCGATACTTGTTTTCCTGCCAGGAAGAAATTTTCTTTCCCTTATTTTATATAATATGTATGCACCAATTGAAAGCAGAAACGTGCTTATTGTTGCAACAAGTATTATTGTAGATAGAATAGGAATTAATTCCATTTTATACCTTATGATCTAATCACTATTAATAAATTATCATTTGATTAAACTGCCCCAACTCTTTCCAGTTTGCCCCACGTCATTCTGATACCTAAAAACTCTTCAATGGTAGACATAGCTTTACAAATATCAATGATAAGGATGAAGAACATTCTATAAATAATTGCATACCAGATCAACCTGAATTCTTCTTTTTCTACTGCTATGCAGTACAGTGCTGTAATAAGATCTAATAAAGCCAGACCAGCCCACCAGAAAAAAATCAACTGTGTAAAACCAAAAACAACCGCGGCAGATATGAAAAAAACATTTGCAGCAATATTCATTGCAGGCCAAACTAATGCTTCATAAAACATAGACCATAATATAAAGCTGTGACCAAAATTTATTGTTGGATTAATCAGCAATCGTTTATGTTTTCTTAATGATTGAAGAATGCCCCTCGTCCAACGGTACCTTTGCTTTAAAAGTTGCTGCAGATTTGCAGGTGCTTCAGTATAGGATATTGAATTCGGCTCGTAATAAATTTTCCAGCCGGCTGCAATTAATTTAAGAGTCAAATCTGCATCTTCAGCGAATGTATCACTTGAATAAAATCCAGCATCCTCTATTGCTTTTTTCCTGAATACACCAATTGGACCTGGAATAATATTAACCAACCTGATAAAACTTTGAGCACTTCTGGCCATGTTTAAACCTTCGATATATTCCAGAGCCTGAAGATCTGTAAAAAAATTATGTCTGTTTAGAACTTTAACATTTCCTGCTACAGCACCAATTTTAGGATTTGCAAAATGACGTATAGCCGACTTTAATGCCTCCCGTGACAATTGAGAATCACCATCCATGCACAGAACAAAATCAGCTTTAGCACATTGAATACCGGAGTTCAGTGCTTTTGCTTTCCCGCTGTTTGGTTGGTTAATCAGTGAAACTTTTATATTTGAGTTGCCAGTTTTATGATACCCGACCAGGGATTCTGCTACTGACCGTGTATTGTCGGTTGATCCATCGTTTACAATTATTATTTCATAATTTGTATAATCCAGTTCGAGCAGCGACTTGATTGATTGCCGTAATACTTTTTCTTCATTAAAAACCGGAATAATAACAGAAACGAATGGATTGTACTCGTCGTTTTTACGAAAAGTATATTCATTGATATACAGATACGCAAAAATAAGTATAGCAAAATACCTTACAAGTAGAATAAAAAGGAAAATTACCAGCGCAACAATTACGGCATATTCAATTAATGAATTGAATGACAGTATTGTAAACGGAAGAGTATAAATTATAGTAAGAATAAGAAGTAACGATATTATCCCGCTGACCAATATCCTAATTACATATTTCTGTTCAGGATTTTCGATCGGATGGTTCATTTCCTTATTCTCTAAAGTAAATAAACTCTTTTTTATGTTTGGATTAATATTCATTCTTACCTTTTAAAAATTCGGTGTCCAATATGCGCCAAGCTGAAATGAAGTTGAATTATAACCTGTACCCGAACGCGAACTGCTTCCTGTTATTATTGCTGCCTGTAAGTTGAAATTTGCTACTGACTTATAATTAAAACGGGCATAAAATTCTCTTAGCAAAAAATCATTTTCCGGTATTATCCCGATCTTTCCTCCTAAGGTGAATGTAATTTCCGAGTCACGCACTAAATTGAAATCAGCCCAGAGTGAATGAGCTTCAAAGTTTTCAGGACTCCAATATAATTCTGTACTCTCCGAAAATGTATAATAGTAATATTCATAACCTGCATTAATATCATCCTGAAATTTCTTCCCTAATCTGAATTGTATGTTGTTGCCATTATTTCCGTCGGACACATCCACAAAGGCATACTTCCCTGAGATAAGCAATCCGTTTTTGAAATTATATTCTCCGTTAAATCCTGCATGACCTGCTGTTAATCTGTTTGCAACCAAAAATGGCGAGTAAAGAATAAATGCTGCATCCATTTGGTTATAGAATAACGTTATGCTATATAATTTATTCCTTTCAACTTTAAAAGAAGCTTCGAAAATATTTTCTTTAAGATTATTTGT
>JAWOIK010000147.1:0-9605 GCA_046484705.1 Ignavibacteriaceae bacterium
AATTAAGTCGTTCTTTTCTGCCTCTACAACTTCAGCGTCCTCAACAAAATCAACAGCAATTAATTCAGGAATATCTAGTTCATCCTCTTGCTTTTCGATGACCTGTTCTTCTATTCCAGGATCCTCATTGATAAAAGGATTGTTTAGTTGGTTATCAAGATTGTTTAATTCATAAGATGAGGCAATGATTACCGGATCCTTCAAGTAATCAAAAATAGTTGAGTGTTCTTCTGCAACATGATCTGACTGAATTAGCGCCGCCAGCGTTGTTGTTTCAACCTTATCTATTGACCTTTGATTTTCAGGATCGAAGTATCTGATTGATTCAAGAAAATCGCCATCATATTCGAGTCTGACAGGATTTTTTTCACTATACGACCAGAAATCAATTATAGAACCGCGTTGTGAATAATATCCAGGTGCTTCAACAAATTTATCTTTGGTATAAACAAGAAGATTCAGATATTCAATAAGGTCATCATACGATAAGTTTCCTCCGATCTGAATCTTTGTAGTTTTCTGTTCAATATTATCTTTATCGGGCAGCAGGCAGGAAAGAAGATCATATGTTGAAATAAGAATAAATTTCTCACGCTGATTTATTTCAGTAAGTTTTTCCTGAAGAAGTTCCGATTTAATTTCATCTACAAGAAGAACATTTTTTGATAACCCAAGAACTTTCAACTCAACATTGAATTCCGCTGCGGCTTTTTCGTCAGGCTGAAGTATAAAAATAACATTTTCTTTCTCAAACAGTTTTTTAACAAATAAACTTTTTGTACAGCCATAAAGCGGACTGTTATAAACAGGAAAGTCTGTTATCGCAGCGGAAGTTATTTTTTTTACTAACTTCTTTAAAGATTCCGCATTTATTATAGTATGTGTTAATGTATCTTTTGTCATTTAAAACGTAATTGGAATTTTAAAGGATACGATTGGTTGAGGAATAACTTCTTCAGCTTTCGGATCTATTTGATTTGATTTATGATTGTTAACAAACTCACCCACAAAATATCCAAGCGCAGCGCCCATTAAAACATCAGAAAGCCAATGCTGATTATTATAAATTCTTGCATATCCAATTAAACCCGCAAGCGAATACCATCCAAACTTCCAGAAAAAATTGTTGTACTCATAAGCCATTACTGTTGAGAAAGCAAATGATAGCGTTGTATGTGCGGAAGGAAATGAAGAATAGTCCCAGCCAAAATCCAGAGGTTTAAAGTTATATTGATTGCCACTGACATAAGGACGTTCTCTTCCAATTAAGTATCTGGTGGAAAGATTTATTAACCCTGAATAAAAAGTGGCTTCGGAAAGTTTTAGTCCAAGGTTTTTAAAATTATTATTACTGGATAACATTCCATAACCATATATAGCAGCAATGCTGATAATCATACTTTCAATATGATAATAATCATCTACTTTAAAAAGATGATCTGCAAAAATAGATTTATTGGATTGGGTGAAGTCTTTAATGTCTTTATCAATAATAGTAGCGAGACCTGTTATTCCAAGTGTTGCGGAGAGTTTAGTCCAATCATCAGAATTGAAATTTGCCGGTTGGGTAATAATATCCCCACCGACTTTGAAAAATTTCTCGAAGTCGTTATCGGTTTCAATGGAAGTTTGAGCTAAACCGACGAATTGCAATGTAATTAAAGAAACGAACGTCAGAAACCTGTTCACCAAACACCAGGGATAAAAATAAAATATCGGGGCAGTTAAAAATTATTTGATCAATTCAATTAGTACCAACTTCTTTCCTTTTTTATTGCGGATGTTTGTTGGTTTATAATACAACTCGTATATGGTTGATTTCTTTATATAGGCTTTATATTTGATTTCCGCTTTTTTAAACTCTTCTTCCAGGTTTCCACCTTTCATTGCCATTATATAAGCTTTATTCTTAACAAGAGGTAATGAATAACGGAATAATATTATAAGGGGTACTGTGCCCCTGCTTACAATAAGGTCAAACGAGCCTTTGTGCTGTTCAATAAACTCCGGACTTTCGACCCTTTTGTTCTCTGCAACTGCATTACTGAGTTTAAGTTTGTCGATAAACTCTTTTACTGCTTCAATTTTCTTACCGGTTGAATCTGCAAGAACACCGCGCATATCCGGACGCATAATTGCAATCGGAATACCGGGAAAACCCCCGCCGGTTCCTATATCAAGAAATTTTATTGCTTTCTCCGGAATGTACTGTGAGATATATGCGGAGATAAAAACGTGGTTTTCAATTATAGAATTAGTATCTCTCCTTGAGATAAGGTTTACGGATTTATTTTTTTCTGCAACAAGCTGCGCAAAAAAAGCAAGTCTTTCAGTGCGCATTGGTTCGGGGTTAAATCCGTTTTCCCAACAAAAAGTTTGTAGTTCTTTAAGGTAGAGTTCCTGCTTTGAAGGCGGCATGCAAGTCCTTAAAAATTAGTTTTTCAAATATACCAATAAAACAGAAATATCTGAAGGCGTAACACCTGAGATACGAGATGCTTGTCCGATTGAGCGTGGCTTAACTTTATGTAACTTTTCCTTTCCTTCAGTTGAAAGTTGCTTCAAGTTCAAATAATTCAATGTCGAAGGAATTCGGGTTTCTTCATATCTTTCGAACCGGTTCACGGCTTCATATTGACGCTTAATATAACCTTCGTATTTCAATTCAATTTCAACTTGTTCTAGTGCAGCCGGATCAGTTAACAAATTTTGAATGAGAGAGTTTTGCACATATCCATTCAATGACAAAATTTGTTTTAGATTTAATTCCGGTCTCTTACATAATTTTGAAATAGTTTCCGTCGAATCAATCTGTGAAGATCCGATTGATCCCAAAAACAGATTAATATCTCTCGAATGAAGTTTTGTATTACTGCAGAACTGTACGCTTTGGTTAATCAATTTTTCCCTACGGTTGACTGAATTCATTAATTCTGAATCTATCATGCCGAAATCATATCCGTACTTCATCAGTCTTCTATCTGCATTATCCACTCGTAACAATAATCTGTGTTCTGCACGAGAAGTAAACATTCTGTAAGGTTCATCGGTTGATTTGTTTACAAGATCATCAATTAAAACTCCTATGTATGCTTCACTTCTTTTTAATACAAACTCAGGCTTACCCTGAATCTTCAAAGCGGCGTTTATACCTGCAACCAACCCTTGTGCCGCAGCTTCTTCATAACCGGATGTTCCGTTTATTTGTCCAGCGAAGTATAATCCTTTAACTGCTTTCGTTTCCAGAGTCAGATCAACCTGGTGAGGCGGAAAAAAATCGTATTCAACCGCATATCCAGGACGCACCATCTCAACATTTTCCAGGCCCTTAATTTTTTGCAATGCTTCAAACTGAATTTCTGCCGGAAGTGAAGATGAAAAGCCATTCACATAAATTAAATCCGAATCTAATCCTTCCGGTTCTAAAAACAGCTGATGTTTTTCTTTATCTGCAAACCGAACTATTTTATCTTCGATAGAAGGACAGTATCTCGGACCGACTCCCTTAATTAAACCCATAAACATCGGTGATTTACTAAATCCCTTCTCTAAAATTTCATGCACGGATCTATCGGTATATGTAATATGGCAGCTTACCTGCGGCAAGTATGGAAACTTTGAAGTGTCTGTCCGCAATGAGAAGGGCTGCGGATTTTCATCTCCCGGCTGTTCTTCAAGTAATTCCCAATCAATCGAATCCTTTTTCAATCTTGGAGGAGTGCCGGTTTTCAATCTTCCATACTCAAAACCTAATCTCACAAGCGATTCGGTAATACCCGTTGAAGGTTTTTCCCCAAATCGTCCACCTTTTTGGGCATTTGTTCCGGTATGCATTAAGCCGTTCAGAAAAGTTCCGGACGATAATATTATCGCTTTACAAAATATTTCCTTTCCACTTGCAGTTTTAATTCCGGTAACTTTAAAATTATCGGCTAAGACCTCTATTGCGGATTCCTCAAGAATTTTGATATTTTCTGCAGATGAAATTAGACGATAAGCTTCTCCTGAATATAACTCCCTATCGGATTGACAGCGTGGAGACCACACTGCAGGACCTTTAGAGCGATTTAAAATTCTAAACTGAATACCGGTCCGATCTGCTATTTGCCCCATTATTCCACCCAAAACATCAATTTCCCTTACCAGATGACCTTTTGCTGTTCCGCCAATTGCGGGATTGCAAGACATTCTCCCCAGAGCATAACGATCCATCGTGATCAGTCCAACCAAACATCCCATCCGAGCACCGGCGGACGCAGCTTCGATGCCGGCATGTCCACCGCCAATTACGATTATATCAAAATTATCCATTTTCAAACAAATTTTATTTCCACGTGAAACGCAAATAGTTGCCAATTGTTAAGTATTCTTGTTTCACGTGAAACTGATCCTTACTTTCCAATACAAAACTTCATAAATATATTGTTTAAAATATCCTCAGAGGTAACCTCTCCAATTATTTCAGAAAGATTAGCCTCGGCATTTCTTAAATCCACTGCAATAAATTCACCACTCATATTTTGTAAAATTGAATTTCGTGCATTTATAAGGTTTTCTCTCGACTTTTTCAGACAATTATGGTGTCGAAGGTTTGTAATAATTGCAGTTTTTTCCGTATAATTCTCATTTCCCACAGCTTTTTCTTTTAACGTCTTAAATAAATTTTCAATCCCCTCCCCTGTTTTAGCTGAAATTTTTACGTCAAAATTAAAGGCTATCTCATTTTTCAAATCTATTTTGTTTACAACCTTTACAATTTTATCCTGACTTGTCAATTTAAGCAAATCTATTAAAAGATCTTTCGATTCATCCTGAGTTATGTCCTCTAACAAAAGTATAATATCAGCATTACGGACCGTCTCTCTGCTTCTGAGTATTCCCTCCTTCTCAATCAAATCTTCAGAGAAACGAATTCCCGCAGTATCAAAGATCCTGAACAATAATCCATCAATAGATACCTCTTCACGTATAACATCCCTGGTTGTGCCGGGAATTTCACTTACTATTGCTCTTGATTCTTTAAGCATAAAATTTAGCAGCGATGACTTCCCAACATTTGGCTTTCCCACCAATGCAACGTTAACTCCATCGCGAATTACTCTGCCAAATGAGTAGGATTCAAGTAGGGTGTCAATTTCAATAATTATGGAATCAATTCTTTTAAGAAGCTCATCCTGGTTTACAAACTCTATATCCTCTTCGGCAAAGTCCAGCTCCAGCTCTATAAAAGAAGAGGAATTAACCAGTTTTTCTCTTAATTCGGCCACTTTCTGAGATAAAAAACCATCAAGCTGATTTCTTGCCCCACGAAAAGCCGCTTCTGTTCTGGAGCTGATAACATCTGCAACAGCTTCAGCCCTAGCGAGATCAATTCTATTATTAAGATATGCCCTTTTGGTAAACTCGCCTGGTTCTGCAAGTCTTACTTCTGAATAATTAATAAATAGTTCAATTATTTTCTCTATTATAAGCGGATTTCCATGCGAACTAATTTCTACACTATCTTCCCCGGTATAGGAATTGGGTGCCTTGAAAACCGAAACCAGCACGTCATCAATGTGCATTTCATCTGAATTATAAATATTCCCATAATGAATTGTGTGAGATGCTGCGCGGGTAATTTTCACTTTACCATGGAAAAATCTATCAGTTATATTAAAACTTTGCGGACCGCTTATTCTAATAACAGAAATTGCTCCAACTCCGGCAGGGGTTGCAAGGGCTATAATGGTATCTTCTTTCACTTCAAATAAACGCTCAATTATAAGGATGCAAAAATAAATAAATGAAAAGGGTTTATCAATTTTCCGGCTCAAACAGAAAAATTGCTCTTCTAAACGATATATTAACAATGTGTAAATATGTCACACTAATCTGCCGTTAATTGTTTCTAAAGGGCTAATCTGTCATAATGTCTGTCATTATGACAATGTTTGAAAATGTTCTAATTGTCTCTGTAACTCATTATAATATAAGTGATTAGCGGAAATATCAAAATCGGCACGCAGCTTGTTTAATCACTTACAAAATCAATTAAAAAAGATAAACACAAATGAAAGGAGATGTTAAAATGACACTCGTAAAATTTAACCCAATGAGAGATCTTGTTGATTTCGAAAGGGAATTCAGCAGAATGTTCAATTCTCTCGAAAACCGATTTGGAATCTCCAGAAGCAAAGATGAAGAAAACGAATATGAGAATGCTGTCTGGATGCCATTAACCGACATCTATGAGGACAAAGATAAATATACCCTGAAACTCGATTTACCGGGAACCAGAAAAGAAGATGTTAAAATCTCTTATGTGGATGGTAGATTAAGTATTGGCGGTGAAAGATTCCAGGAAACAGAGCATAAAGATTCCAAGTGCCACAGAATTGAAAGATCTTTTGGCAAATATTACAGATCATTTAATTTACCAGAGCACATTCAGTCTGATAAAATAAATGCTGAATTCAAAGATGGTCAGTTAACCATAACTGTTCCTAAAGCTGAAGAAGCAAAACCGAAAGAAATTGAGATCAAAGTGAAATAATTAAGAGTCGATGATCAGAATAGAGAAGGGTAACTTTACGGTTACCCTTTTCTTTTGCTTAAATTCCGAGTGTAGATTTTAATTTTAGGTATTGTAAAATGGAATTTAAAGATTATTATAAAATACTTGGTGTTGATAAGTCTGCCACAAAGGATGAAATTAAAAAAGCTTACCGAAAGCTTGCAATGAAATATCATCCTGACAGAAATCCCAATGACAAAGCTGCTGAAGAAAAGTTTAAAGATATAACAGAAGCAAATGAGGTCCTGAGTGATTCGGAGAAAAGAAAAAAGTATGATACCCTGGGAGCCAACTGGAAACAATATAGTCATTCCGGAGGAGGCTTTGAAGATTTCTTTTCACAGTTTGGCGGCGCAAGAGGCGGCGGGGGAACATCATATGAATTTTCAGGCGATATAAATGATATCTTCGGAAATATGGGCGGAGGCTTTTCTGATTTTTTTGAATCATTCTTTGGAGGCAGTGGAAGAAAAACAAAGGGCGGATTTGGACAACAGGGATTCCAGAGTCAACCCGCAGGTATTGATGTCGAAGCTGATTTGAACATCACTCTTGAAGAAGCCTTCAATGGAAGTGAAAGACAAATAAGTGTTGATGGTAAGAAATTAAAAATTAAAATTGCATCTGGCTCTAAAGACGGTCAGAAATTACGTCTTAAAGGACTCGGAAGATCAAGAACAACAAATGGTAATAAAGGTGATCTCTATCTAAGTATTCATATTCTGCAGCATCCATTTTATGAAATTAAGGACGATCAATTATTTTATAATCTTGATATTGATCTTTACACAGCAGTACTCGGCGGCAAAGAAAAAATTAAAACTTTAGATGGTAAAACAATAAACATAAGTATTCCCGAAGGAACTGAATCTGAAAATATTCTAAGATTGAAAGGGTTGGGATTGAACAAAAACTATGGAAGGGGGGACTTGTTTATAAAAATTCATGTAACTGTTCCTAAAAGTCTAAGCAAAGAAGAGAAGGAATTATTTAAAAAGTTAAAATCGTTAAGACAAGATTAAAGCTTACTGTCATTCCACACTTTGCCGGAGATATTCCTATGGGAGATGCGGAATCTAATTAATAAAGATGGATTCCTGCTTTAACAGGAATGACAAACAGGTTTTCAATACTAAAAGGAGATACAATGACCGAACAACATACAACAAAATTTGAGTTTAAGGCAGAAACCAAAAAGCTGCTTGATATACTTGTACACTCGCTTTACACAAGCAGAGACATATTTTTGCGTGAGCTGATTTCCAATTCATCAGATGCTTTGGATAAAATCCGTTTTGAATCCACTAAAGGATCTGATGTCGAAGACAAAGATCTTCCGCTGGAAATAAGGATTGGTTTTGATGATAAAAAAAGCACTATAACCATTTCCGATACCGGAATCGGGATGTCCCGCGATGAAATGATCGCAAATATCGGAACCATTGCTAAATCAGGATCAGAAGAATTTTTAAAGCAGCTATCTGAAAACAAAGAAGCTTTAAACAATATAATAGGAAGATTCGGAATCGGTTTTTACTCGGTCTTTATGGTTGCAAAAGAAGTGATCATAAAATCCAAATCATACAAAAAAGATGCGACGGCGGTTGAATGGAAATCAGATGGACTTGGTGATTATGAGATTTCTGATCTCGATGAAAAAATTAAACGCGGAACAACTATTGAAATTCACCTTAAAGATGATGCTAAAGAATTTGCTGACAAATACCGGCTGGAAGGAATAATTAAAAAACATTCTAACTTTATTTCTTTCCCTATCTTTCTTGATAAAGACAAAGTAAACACAATTGCCGCAATATGGCGTGAACCCAAATCATCAATAAAAAAGGAGCAGTATAGTGAGTTCTATAAGTTCCTTACTTATGATAATGATGAGCCGTTTGAAATAATTCATACCTCTGTTGATGCACCAATCCAGTTTAATGCTTTATTGTTCATTCCGAAAAAAAGCTATGAGTACTGGCGGTTCAACCGGGATGATTATGGATTGGATCTTTATGTAAGAAGAGTTTTAATACAGCATCAGAATAAAGACCTGCTTCCCGAATATCTAAGCTTTGTAAAAGGTGTTGTTGATTCAGAAGATTTGCCGCTGAATATTTCAAGGGAAACCCTGCAGGAAAACATAATCTTTACAAAAATATCTCAAAGCGTTACAAGTAATGTACTTTCTCATCTGACTAAAATTGCAAAAGATTCTCCGGATCGATATGTTGAATTCTGGAAAGAACATGGTAAAATTTTCAAACTTGGATACATGGACTTTCAAAATGCTGAAAAGTATCAGCAGCTGTTAAGATTTAATTCATCGGCAAGTAAAGATGAAAAAGAACTGGTTTCGTTTGAAGATTATGTTGGCAGAATGAAAAAAGATCAGAAAGAAATTTACTATGCATTAGGAGCCGGCAGGGAAGCATTAGATATGAACCCGCATCTTGAAATTTATAAATCGAAGGGATTGGAAGTGCTTTATCTGTACGATCCGGTTGATGAATTTGTGGTATCATCAATACGAAAACATAAAGACTTTGAATTCAAATCTGTCGATGCTGCTGATTTAAAAGAATTGGATAAGCTTGAAGATATTGAAAAGAAAGAAGATCAAAACGATAAACTGGATAAAGATGATGAAAAACATTTTGATTCTCTTCTTTCAAGAATGAAAGATATTCTTGGTGACAGAGTTACAGAAGTTAAAGAATCCAAACGATTGAAGGGAAGTCCGGCGACCTTAATTAATCCCGATGACACAATGTCTTCAACAATGCAGAAGATTTTGAAAATGTCAAACCAGGAAATGGCGCTTCCGGCACAGAAAAGATTGATGGAAATAAACAAAGATCACAAGCTTATAAGAAATTTGTTGAGCGTATTCAAGAAAGATGCAAAAGATCAGTTTATTGTGGACACAACAGAACAGCTTTATGAATCAGCATTATTGCTTGAGTGCAGCGAAAAACTCAAACTTTTTATGAGCAAGGAGATAAAAATCAGTATAAGCTTTATGAATGCCCAATTTGCGGCCTGGTGA
>JAWOIK010000227.1:0-36286 GCA_046484705.1 Ignavibacteriaceae bacterium
GGAACATTGATGTCCCAGATGATCGGCGAATCACTTATTGAGTTTGATTCTGAAGTATATTGGAACGGTATAGATCAGTTTAAAGGAAATTTAAAAGATATTTTAAAGATGTTTGCTGATGAAAACATCCCGTTAATAATCGGGACTTTAACAGTGAACCTGTTGGATCAAAAACCATTTATTTCAATTGATTCAGAAACTTATCCTTCTGCCGAGGATGTGTATGAGGATGCCCGCAGACAATTAGAGTCAGGAAATATAGAAGAAGCTCAAAATTTATTTTTGCTGGCAAAAGAATTAGATGCACTCCGGTTCCGTGCACCTGAAAGAATTAATACGGTAATCAGACAAGCTGCAAATGAATTTAGTTTTCCTGTAGTTGATATTGATTCGCTTTTTAAGTTTAACAGTCCAAATAATATTGTAGGTTACAATCTTACGGTGGATCATCTGCATCCGAATATAGACGGATACAGATTAATTGCAAATGCCTATTTCGATGAAATGCAAAAAACAAATTACCTGCCTAGGGGTAAAAAAACAGATATGACCGAAGTAAGAGTTGATAGTATTCTGATTGCTGATTTTCCATTCACAACACTTGATTCTACACTGGCGGAATTTTCTATTATAATGTTAACCGGAACTTATCCTTTTGTCCCGAAGGGAACGCCTAATTACAAAATGTTAAATTACAAGATGAAGGATATTGTTGATACAATTGCTGCGGCAGTTATAAATAAAGAAATAAAATGGGAAACAGGACATGCAAATCTTGCAGAACATTATTTGAACACAGGCGATTATAAAAATTTTATGAATGAGATGGATGCAATCATTGCGGAACGACCCTACTTTGATGTACCTTATGAAAATACGATTGTTAATCTGATTGATAAAGAGCTTCTCGAAGAATCGATTCCATATTTATTAAAACTTCATTCATTTAAACCAACCTACTTTTCATTTAAATGGCTGGGGCAGGTTTATCTGAGACTAAACAATCCGGTAAAATCTTTACCATATCTTATAGAAGCTGTTAAATATTCCGATGCCGATTATCAGGTATGGTACAATTTATCCGGGGCTTATTATTTAAATGGCAATATAAAGTCTTCAATTGCAGCTATTGAAGAAAGTTTACAGTTAAATCCGGGAAATCAGCAGGCGCAGAATCTATATAAACAGTTAAAAGTAATGCAATAAAAAAACCCCGCAGTATGCGGGGTTTATATCTAAAATCAGTCAATCCAATTTTATTTAACCAGCATCATTTTCTTTGTTGAAACAAAGCCAGCAGATTCAAGCCTGTAGAAATAAATTCCGCTTGAAAGATTAGTAGCATCAAACGTTGCTTCATAAACTCCGGAAACCTGTTCCTGGTTTACCAATAAAGCTACTTCCTGACCAAGTGCGTTGTAAATTTTAAGATTTACAAAACCAGCCTGCGGCAGGTTATATCTTATTGTTGTAGATGGGTTGAATGGATTCGGATAATTTTGTTCAAGTTCAAATGCAGATGGAGTCATATCATCAATCTGTTTAACACTTGTAGTGAAAACTCCAAACACATTATCAAATTCAAGAAAACCACCGGGAGCATCATAAAGAATAAAACTATGATTCATCCCGAAACCACCTTCGTTATCAAGAGGAGATGATCCGCCGTTAACAGTATCTGCGCCCGGATACATTGCAGCAAATTTATATTCGTAAACGCCGCCATTTGTACCGGCTTCTGCAGTTACTGTAACTCTCCATTTATTATCGCCAATTGATGTGAGGACTTTCATAAATTCGCCGTTTGTAGTATCACTGGGAAGCCAGTTTCCGCCGGCACTCCAACTGCCAAGAAAATCTGCCCCGCCTCTCATACCAACAAATTCAAGTTCATTAAGGGGAATTGGTTCTCCGTTATAACGGTTAACTGCACCTGTCATATCAACTGTAAATTGAATGTCTACATCAACTGTTATAGGTGGAAGTAAAGGAAGAATTCTCGGTATAATAGTAGGAAGATTTGTTACAGTTCCGTCTGCCAGGTAAGTATGCCATCTGTCGTCACCTGTTTCCCAGCCGCCGTTAGAGAATCTTGCATCAGGAAAAGTTTTGAATTTCCATTTTGTTGAATCTCCTAAAGAACCCTGGAATGTTAATGAAGCAGTGTATATACCGGAGTTAAATGGATCTGTATTAAACATTCTTCTATCAGATTCCGGACTTATCAGGATTCCAAGACCATCCCAATCTAATCCCATAACCAAAAGAGAGTCAACATCATCATCAAAAGCTCCTCCAACACCTATTCCGAGAATACCACTAATATCAGCAGTAAAGTTCAAAGTATTTTGTACCTGTGTTGCATAAACGCTATCATTACTAAACCACACAACCGGTAATACCATGGATGGCGGTGTAATAGTAAAAGGTCTGTTATCAGCGCCTTCCCAACCGTCAGGAGAAATCACAAATTTATGTTCGTAATTATTTCCTGAAGTTGAAGCTGGAAAATTTATAGTTAGAGTATAGATTGTATCAGCGTCGGGATCTTCCATCAGGAAGAAATCTCCCTGCCAGTTTCCACCGGGATCACCTGCATCAGCCTGGAAGTCGCCGCGGATAACAACATTATCCGTTCCCGGGTTAAATGATCCCTTGTACGCAGCAACACCCATATCAACCTGGAAGGTTACGGGTATATCCTGTGCAATAGCAAAGGATGTAAATAATGCAACTAAAATAGTAAGCATTAATTTTTTCATAAGTACCTCTTTATTTATATTATTGTTTTTTAATTCTGTTATCAGAGACCAACTGATAAAGAAAACCTTGATATTTCACTAAAAATTCCTAAATCGCTATAACCATAATCAAACTTAGCAAAAAAACTTCCAAAATCGTATTGCAAGCCAATACCTGCAGCTAACCCTTCTTCAAATTTATCTTCATTTTTAGAAGTTTCATCTATCAAGTAGTTGATTCCTTTATAACCAACACGTAATGAGACTAATTGATTCCAGATTATTTCTGCACCCAGATTTCCGTATGTTGAATAATTATTTGGTATAACTGCATCCGAAGCAAATGTAATTAACCAATCCACGTGTAGGTTCAGATCATATGCTACACCAACAGAGAAAACCAAAGGCAGTGGCCAGGAATCAGTTCCCAGGCTTCCGGCTATGTTCGGGTTATTACCTGCACTTGCAGGGTCAACATCTATTGGTCTTAACAAATCCTGCCCGGCAAGCTGCATTTCCGTACCGAAGTTAGATATATTCATACCGAGCCGCAAGCCTTCTAATTCGGTATAAAACAGTAATCCTATATCCAATGCAAATGCTGAAGCGGATTCATTCCATATTTTCTGGGATATATATTTAACGGTTCCCCCGATAGAAAACCTGTCTGTTAAATTTCTTGCATATGACAATCCAATTGCTACATCAGATGCAGCCCATTTTGCGCCGGTTCCTGAAGGTTGTTCCGGTGTGGTAATTTCCTCTTCACCATAATCAAGTTGATTAACACTAATTCCTATTGAATTATTTTCATCCAGCTTATACGCCAAACCCACCCAATTTAACCTGGTACCAACAAGCCATTCTGCAGTTGCTGCGGTGAATTCACTTCTTATCATCCTTGAAAGTCCACCGGGATTCCAGAATGCAGAGGTTGCATCATTCGCAATTGCAGTGAAAGCACTTCCCATAGAAGTTGCACGCGGACCAACAGGTATTGTAAGAAAATTTGCAGCAGTTGTACCTACCTTGGATTGAGAGTAAGATAACGGTACAGCGCATAAAACTATTATTATAATTAGTAATTTTTTCATTTCAATCTCCAATAATTTTCACTGCTGTCATTTTATAATTGCCAGTTTACCGGTTTTTTTATCGCTTATTCCGTCCACTTCTACAACGTAGAAATAGACACCGTATGCAACATCCAAACCTTCTTTAGTTCTTACATCCCAGAGTACAGAACCATCGTTAAGGTCGCCGTCATGTTCAAGAGATCTGACATGACTTCCGCTGGAGGTATAAATATGTACTTTACCTCCCGGTGGAACATGTGTAAAATATATTATTCTTTCACCTCTGCCTCTTACTGTAGGTGGTAACGGCTGTTCAAACACATTTGTAACTATATAAGGATTTGGTACAGCTTTAACCAATGCAAGCTGCTGCCGGGCATCATCAGGATCATAACCTGGGCGATTGCTTGTAAATTGGAATTCATCATCTCCAGAAAGAGGTTTATAAGTATAAAGAAACAGAGTATCACCTCCCTGAGGAACAACTGATGAGCTATCTCCGGTAAATGTAATTCTCCAGGAAAACTTTTGACCCTCAGCATCAGAAAGTATTACAACATCGCCAAATGAAACTGTATCACGCCTGAATGTACTCGGTTCGTTAAAACCGAATTGCACACGAACCGGGTTACTGAAATCGGATATATCATAGGCGCGGAAATTGACTAATTTAGCATCTGGTGCTGATTGACCAAAAATACTTGTAAGCTTATTTGATGAATCCTGGAATTCATCCGTAAATACAATCATGTAATCCTTCGGATATTTAGTAGCAGAAATATTAGTGCTTCTGAACTGATCAAACGCAAAAGTAAGGCTGCCGGATCGAACATTATTCCATCCGCTTATCTGCCTGTTCAGTTTTACACTATCTATATTCTGAAATGAAGAATCGATTGAAATCCGAATTCCATTAAACACTACTCCATTTGCAGGTGAGATGTCTGCATTTTTTATAACAAAACTTCCAGTACTAAGATCTATTACGGAATAAGTTGAAGCTATGCTTATACTATCAACTATATTTCCTGTCGTCACATAATACACATCATCAAAAACAACTTTGTAGGTTTTTTCCTGAACTCTGGTCGGATCGAGAACTTCAAAAAACGGAATTGCATTTGAACTACCCGATATCCTGTCTGCAGTAACGCCTGACTTCGGCGGAACATATCCGCTTACAGGTGCATTCGGTACAATAGCAATGGTATTAATATCGGTTGATACTCTTCCTAAAGCATCTTTAGAAATAAATCTGGTGTTTTCAGATGGATAGATATCTTTTGTAGCATCACCATGATCATAGGCTACAACAGCGTAATAATATGTTCTTCCGTTTATCACGTCATTATCAATGTAAAAGTTTTGTATCCCGTTATCTGAACCAAGGTAGTAAGGTGCACCGCTTGTTAACTCATACAATATAGCAGAAGGTACAAATAAACCTTTAATACCGTTAATAAGATCATACTGAACAATAGGTTTATAAAATACTTTATTGCCTGTATAATCTGTAATCAACCAGGCATCAGTAAGATCGGGATCGGTGCCTTTATAAATTTTGTAACCTTCAAAATCTTTTATTCTCAGTGTTGGGTCGATTGATTCCTCAGCCACCTTATCCCAGTAAAGTGTAACCTTTGTATCCCCGGCAACAGCAGTTACAGTCGGCTTCTCCGGTGGTCTCGGGAAGTTATAGTTTGCATTATAAATTGTCTGTGCTATTTGTTTAGTTTTTAATACTGCAGGAAAATCATTTCCAAATGCTAAAGCAAGTGAAAATCTTTCGGTTCTACCGGCAAGAAGCGGGAAGTATCCTGAACCGTATATGAAGTCACCATCCTCACCACGAATTGCAACGTTATTCACTATGGATCTTGGAACCTGGAAAAATCCGGGTTTCATTCTTCTCCACATATCATAATCGTCGCTCATTGCAATATCACCGGCAGGTACAAAGTACTGAAAGCTTGTAAGTCCGATCTGGTCTGATTCATTCACATCAGTTGCATCAAAATTAGGCTCACCCGGTGTTGGTATACCATCACCTTCTCCAATATCACCGGTTTCCGGTTGACCATCTGCGCCTACATCATCAAACTCAGGGTCCCAGTCACAGTCATTATCAATTCCATCACTTCTAGATTCATCAATCATCAGATCTGAAACGCCTAAATTGTTAGCCCAATCTTTATACATAATCGGAGCAACAATATCTATCAGCACCAGTGGAACCTGTCCGGTTCTGTCAACCTTTAAAATTCTATAATGAACAAGGTAACTTTCGTCAATAAGTCCATTAAGGTTATTATCAATTCCATCGGTTGAGTTAGGATTGACTTCACTCGTCTGCTGTATAAAATTTCCTTCTGCAAGAACTGTCACTCCGGGTTCAAGAAAAAACGGTACTCCCATTGAGTAAACGGTTATCGTATCATTGGGCATTGTTACAACTGATCTGGCAAAAGTTTCTTTGTTTATAAGCACCAGCTTATCACCAGCCTGCACGGTTTTGGGTTGAAAGAAAGTTGAATCAAAATAATTAGCTGTTGCAGAAAAACAACTATAACCAATGTCATTGTCGCCGTCATTATCTATTCCATCATATTCATTTCCCGGGGATTCAAGAAATGCATATGCTATATATCCAACTGCTGTAGGATCAGGGAGCCACTGCGGATTGGCAGAAGGTGATATGTAATTATCAAAATCCCATGTATATGTAATTGACTCTCTTATATCGAAGAAGGAAACGTCATCATTATATTCCGGTGCTTCAACTCCAACATAGGTACCAACCAGAACACCAAAGACAGCCTGATCATAAGTTTCTGTTCCATCATTCTTAATATTATAAAGCCAGAAATTAACATCCTGAGCTAAAAAGTTAGACCATTGCAATCCTCTTACAGAAACCTGCAGTGCCTGTCCTCTTCTGCCGGGGTCATTAGCATCCGGTTGAAAATCATGCAGAACATAGACTTCTTCATCATTGTTATCATCCATCCAGAAATAGCTTTCCTGATCTGCATTCTGCTGAGCACGTCCAAAAAAACCATTCCAGTCCACCTTGGGAGTAACTTCCTCGCCATCAACAAAAATCGGTTCACCGGAATAGATCCAATCCGGATAATCCGGCCAGGCAGGCGGCCATGTTTCAGGAAGATGACTCATTGCAACACCTTTACCTACTTCATCTAAGAACGGATCTGCAAAGCCGGGGATTGGTTCAAATGTATAAGACTTACCACCGCCGCCTTCACCGCCGCCGGGTCTGTCAACAGGTGTAATGATTACAGAGTATAGAGTATCGGGAATTCCATCCGGAGGATTTGTACCACGCCTGTAATCTCTGATGGGCAATCTAAGTCCTACAAGTGGCGATACATCACCAACGTAACCATTGGCATCGTATCTCCAGGCACCTCTTGGTCCTTCGCTTCCGGGTTGTGCAATAACACCATAGTTTGAAAAGACTGTTCTTACCTGGTTACCGCGGTGAACACCTACTTTTCTGAAATTCGGTGTGCCTCTGTCTGTAATTCTTTGCTGAGAAAAACTTTCAACAGTCATTAACAGTATAAGAAGTCCGACTATAATAGAATATTTAAATAATTTTTTCATATTAGTTTATCCGTCTTTAAACTTTAAAAGAATAAGGTAGCTCCAAGTTCTACTCTTCTGGGTTCTGAATAGTAAGTTGGATTACGATAAAACTCATCAATGGTATTTACCAGTTCAGGATTTCCTTCTAATCTTCTTTGGTATTCCTCGATGCTGAACTCTGCAGTGCCACTGTCATTATATACATTAACTTCATTTGAAATATCAAATAGATTATATACCCGAGAAAATATGCTAAGCCTGATCGGACCTAAAGTAAAATCTTTATATACTCTTAAATCTACATTAAGAGAAGATGGTTTTAATTCGCTGTTTGTCAGCAGAGAAGAAATATTTAGTGATTGAGAGGGAGTATAAGGAAAACCATTGCCATAGCTGCCTATTAAACTAAATCCCCAATCATCCTGGGAAGAGTATGAGAATGTGGCATTAACAGTATGCGATTGATCCCAATCCAAACGTATCAATTGTATCTCCGGCTGCTCACCGCCTGCAATCTGGTTTCTTGTTGCAGCAGGGTCGGAAGCATTGCCTTTGGCTGACTGAAATGTATAATCGATGGTTGCAGACCAGTTCTGAGATAGTCTTTTGTTTACTGTAAGAACCAATCCTTTAACGAAACCAAAATCACTGTTTACAAACTGGCTGTAGCTGGATGAGCCGCCCGGCAGCCTTATCTCATCTGCTCTTGTTCCGGTAAGAAATCTTATATCTCTGAAATAACCTGTAATATCAACTGTTAATTCATCTGTTAATGCCTGCTGTAAACCTACTTCCCCGCTTATGGTCTGCTGTGGTTTCAAATCCGGATTACCTGCTATACCAAGGTTTCCGGTTCCCGGACCAAATTTGTATTCGGGATTTTGATAAAGCCGTTCAAAATTCGGTATCTGGAAAAAATGACCGTACGAAAAATAAATTTTTCCTCTTTCTGTAATGGGAAAAGCAATACCAAGTCGTGGACTGAATTGCAATTTAGATGAAGCATCTTTGTACCATGGCTGCGTGGAACCATCAGGCATTACGCGTGCAGCTTTACGCTGGGCAATTGTTTTAACCTGGTCACCATCACCAAGTTTGCCGTCACCATTTGTATCACCAACATAAATGTTTTCCAATTTACGTGGTCTGTAAATATCGGGATCGGTACGGTCTGTTAAAATTTGTCCATCCGGTTCAAAATAGTCAACTCTTACGCCAACATTAATTATCATATCACTTAATTCTATTTTGTCCTGAATATATGCGGAGACCTCGAATGGATTCCTGATATACCTGTTTATGTTAAGGTTTTCATTCGGGTTATTAATATCGGGTATGAATCTTTTTACAAATGGGTTTAGAGTAATCCTGGGATCTTCTACATCCAAAGGCTGCATTAAGTTAATATCATCAAACCCGAGATTATGATAATTGACCTCAACTCCGAACTTGACCATATTCATTTTATCAAACTGGGTAGTAAAATCTAATTTGCCCCCGTAAGTGCTTGTTATTCTTTTAAAATGTCCTGACTGTGTTCCGCCTGTTTTGAAACTTGGAACTTCTGCAGGCTGCTGACCCTGAAGAATATCATTTGTATAGCGCTCATCAAACGGATCTTCATAAACATATTGCCTGTACCGTTTGAAAAAATAAGAAAGGCTTGTAGTATAAAAAGTATTTGCACCTAAAGTATGAGTTAAAGAAAGAAGGTTTGAATGACCTGTTCTGAATCTCTTGTAGTCACCATCGGGGTTGTATGCAAAAGAATGATCATAATCTCTGTATTCAACATCATCTAAAATGTAAGTATAGTTTAACCTTATGTCAGAAAACGGGCGGAAGGTCAATTTGCCCTGTCCGTAAATTTTTTCATTCCAGTTCATAGAAACAGATTCACCATCACCCGGTCCATCTTCATTTGCACTTAGAACATAACGTTCTTCAATCGGGAATGCAGCACCCCTATTAATTGTTATATTCTCAGGATTATAATTTCGCTGCCCATTAATCCAGCCTCCGAAATAAATATACCTTGCGTTAACATAGAAGAAAAGTGTGTTTTGAATTATAGGACCGCTTAAGTTTCCTTCAAAATTTCTTATCGCAACCGGATCGAAATCATTTACATCGCGAAAGATTCTTGTATTTGAACTATAATAATCTCCAATATATGAAGTAGCCGAACCTTCAAACTTATTATGCCCATCCTTTGTAGCAATATTAACATAACCGGAAAGTGCTTTTCCATACTCAGCATTAAATGCACCGCTTACAAACTGCAGTTCCTGAATTGAACTTGTACTTACATCAACAACGGTTGATCCGTCGTAAACATCAGTCATCGGAACTCCGTCAATAGCATATACAACTTCCCCTCTTCTGCCGCCTCTGACAGATCCGCCAACTATACCAGCCTGGAGATTTAATATTTCCTGGAATTCTGTAACCGGCAGAACAGAAATATCATCTGCACTTATAATTGCAGTTGAAGAAGTAAGGTCTTTCGTAACTAAAGGTCTTGTTGCTATCACAACAACATCTTCCTTAAGTTCAATACTCGTTTCAAACAACTCAAAATTTGTTTCTGATGTGAGATCAATAGAAACTCTAACCTGCTGAACAGTTTGCGAGTTATAACCTATTGCAGAAGCTCTTATTGAATATTCGCCGGGAGGAAGCCCTATTATTGAGTAATACCCGTCAATATCCGATGCAGCACCAAAGTTTGTTCCTTCAACAAGTATGTTAACAAAAGGAAGTGGTTCTGATGAAGCGCCGTCTACAACCCTGCCGGCAATTTTCCCGGATTGTGCTAATGCGGAGGATGTTAATAAAATTAATATTAAAGCCGTATAAAAATGATGTAACAAAATTTTCATATACGCCTCCGGAAGGTAATATAATGTATCATGTATTGTAGCCTGTAAAAGAAGTGTGTAACAATTAAACTATAGGATCTCCAAATTCATATTTAATGTATGATATTATTAATAATTCACGTGTAAAAATATCATCTGAAGTAAGCAATTCCAAAGAAAATTTAAGGTAAAAAGTTTTATATAAAACAGTATTAGTTAATACTGAATAACTTGTTATTATCTTATCTTAAATTTAATAAAACAATGCTTTAGTTCAATCTTTATCATCAAACCGGATTATCTAATAACCTCGGTAGCTGGTTTTACTTTACTTATTAAATTAAACCGGAATAATTCATAATTAAATTAGGATAGAACTCTTTATTTTTTCAAAATTAAGGTGTTAAAATTCATCCGGTTTTTCTTTATTGAAAAGTCTGGTTTATTTTTGCGAATCTTAAAATTAAAATACGGAAAAAAATGAAAATTATATTTGTATTTATCATATTGATTTTTCTAACTATTATGTCTAAGGGACAGGATAGCAAAGCTCTTGTCCGGCAAGGTGATGAATATTATTCTAAGTTTGATTTAAAATCCTCTATAAAATATTATGAAGATGCATTTGCTGTATCACCGGATGACTACACAATTCTTGTAAAACTTACCCGGGCTTATAATGATCTTGGCGAGAATTATTATGAATTAAGGGAACGTAATAATTCTGAATCAGCTATTAATAAAGCATTAATTTATGCAGAAAAACTTGCGTTAAAATTTCCGGATAGCTCAATGACTTACGCTTTGCTGGCAATGTCGTATGGTAATCTTGCAATGTTTAAAGGCGGTAACGAGAAAGTTAAACTTGCTCATAAAATAAAAGAGAATGCAGAAAAATCTGTAGGTATTAATCCAGACAATTACCTGGCTTACATTATTCTTAGTATTTATCACAGGCAGATTGCCAGTTTGAGCTGGTTGGAAAGAGCTTTTGCAAATACTTTCTTCGGTAGCGTACCTGAGGGCAGTCTTGAAGAATCTGAAGCTATGATGTTGAAAGCCTTAAAAATCAATCCGGGGATAGTTATTGCAATGTTTCATCTTTCACGGACTTATAAAGAAATGGACAATGAAAAGAAAGAAAAGGAATGGCTCCAGAAAGTTATTGATGCGCCGGTTATAGATTTCAGGGACAAATACGCAAAACGAAAGTCTCAAAGAAGATTAGATGAACTTGCAGATTAAAAGTTGGAAAAAGAGTGAACTTATGATTCACTCTTTTTTATTTTAGAGCTGTACTCCAACATTCCGCCTAAAACACATTTTGCTTTAAAACCATGTCGTAACAAGATATCAACCGCCGCCGAAGAACGGTTTTGAGTTCTGCATATAATAATAATTTCAGAGTCCCGGTATTGTTCGAGTTCATTTATACGCTGCTGCAATTGCTGAACAGGAATATTTATCACGTTATCAATTTTACCAAGAGGTCCTGTTAATTCTTCAGGAGTTCTTACATCAAGAATTATTGATGACGGATTGTTTTTAAGCATTTCACGGAATTCATCATTAGAAATACTTTTACTATGATCAACCTGTGCGCAGGCGTTAATAGATAGTATAAAAATTATAGCTGTTAATAAATTTCTGCTAATCATAATACCTCATTAATTCAATCCGCATAATCCGGAAGAACATCCTCCGAAAGAAGCATTTGTATTACAGTTCCCTGTTGAACAGCTATCGCCGGAGTAAGATGAGGAGCCTTCAACAGAAGCGCTGAATGATGAGAACAACTTTTTATTGTGTATGGAATTGCATTCGGGGCAGCTAACATCTTCCTGGTTAACAGAAGATTTATGCAGCACTTCAAACTTTGAATTGCAATCGTTACACTTATATTCAAATACGGGCATTCAGGATCTCCTTATATTTATTCTTCACAATCATTTAAATCCAAAAAAGACATTAGTCTTTCGTGAGCATCATTTGGCAGTTGAACGTCATATTTTTTATAGTAATCAATGGTCAGTTCAACTGTTTTAAAATATGTTTGGCAATTAGTGCATTCATCAAGGTGCTGCTTGATGGAAATACAGCGTTCGGAATTCAGGTCTTCACCCAAACTCTCGCAAATGTGCTGCATAACATCCTTACAATTTGAATTTTCTTTTTTCATACGGCAAATGCCTCATTTAATTCATTTCTTAAAAAAGCCCTTGCCCTGTGTAACCTTGATTTAACTGCCGGAACTGTAAGTTCTGTAATTTTTGCTGTTTCTTCAGTGGAGAATCCTTCAACGTCACGCAGCATAAATACAACTCTATAATCCGGTGAAAGTTTGCTAATTGCTTCATCTAATATATTTTTTAGTTCATTGTCTTCAGTAAATTTATCGGGCAGTCTGGACCAATCGGCAATATACTTGTCGTGGTACAATTCATCATCATTGTCATTTTCAATCGATACGAACTGATAATTTTTCATCTTTCGTGCTGCCATCATACAATGATTCGCCACAATTCTATACAGCCAGGTTGAAAGTTTTGAATTACCATCGAACTGTCCGATGGATTTAACAAGACTGTAAAAAGTTTCCTGCATTATATTTTCGGCTTTGTCCCGGTCCCTGCAGATTTTAAAGGAAAAATTATAAATTGTCTGTTCGTAAAGTTTCACAAGATCTGCAAGAGCTTTTCTGCTCCCCTGCTGAGCCATTTCAATAATTTCTTTTTCGTCCATCTGTTTGATGCATCCTCAGTATTATAGATTCTATATAATAATACAAAAATACGAAAAAAAGTCAGATAGCCTGTAATTGAGGTTTATAGTAAAATTCACATTATCATTATTTGCCATTATATTTTGCTTAAAGATTTTTATTTTGTATAAAGATTAGAAATTAATAGCTGAACAAATGGCAATAGAGAGAAACATTAATCTTATTCTAAGCAATAAACTTTTTTCAGACTGCAATGACAAAGTTTATACTTATAATCTGAGCAACAGGAATTTTACAGACTACAGGGAAGGTGATGTGATTTTCCAGGCAGGTGATACGAGCAATTTTATTTATCTCGTTATATCCGGTAAAGTAAAGTTAAAATTGAAAAATATTAACCGGGTATTAGTAAAATCTAAAGACGAATTTTTCGGGGATGATGAAATTACAATTGGTTCAACCCGTTTTTCATCTGCTGTTGCTTTAAACGATTGCGTTTTATACAGAATTGATAAAGACGCATTTAAAAAATTACTGTCTACTGAAAGCCAGATTCTAATAAATATTGAATCCTCCAAAAGACTTGAAATAAAAGACACAGAAGAAATCAGACCAAAAGCTGACTTCCCATCCGTACTTAAATTGGACAGTTCACCCATTAAACTGGATATTTTTAAAAGGAACAGGAAAAAAGAACCTGAAAAAGAGGAAGCGAAAGAGAATAGACCTGCAGAAAAAATAGATCCGCAGAATGAGCTTAAGAATAATATTAAAGATTCGATTGAGCAGATTAAAGACACACCCGAATTGCCGGATCTGGATTCTGTTATCGAAGAAACAAAATCCAAACTGCCCGGGGATAACTCACTTAAAAAGGAATTATTAGGCGATGCGGAAGATGCCGATAATTGGAACTTTAGTACTCTCGAGGATCCTGTTGAAGAAATGGAAGAGAAAATTCAGTTTGAAGAACCGATTTTAAAACCGGATGAAAAAATTATTGAAAGAAAACTGGAGGAAAAACATTCCGTTGAGCTAAGAGAATTATCCCGTTCTCTCACCGAGAAATATACATCATATATTAACTCAGTTTCAAAACTGCTGCCCGGCATAACAACCTCTGAAACTTATGAAAAGATAATGTCTGCATTTACTCGCCATTTTGATGCGAATTTTTCGGTATTATATATTCTTAATGAAAAAACCACAACTCTGGAACTGATCTATCCAAAGCCCGATAATCCGGTTGCTGTAGCATTTGATGACGGACTCACCGGAAAAGCTGCTGCTAAAAAAAGAATAATTGTTGTAAGAAATCCGGAACGGGATTTCAGATTTAAGCCTGCATTTGACAAGCCCAAAGGATTTTCGGAAGGTTCTGTTGCTTATGTACCTCTGAATGATCTTGAAAATAAACTAATGGGTGTAATACAACTAGCGAAAACTATGAAGGACTTTACAAAAGAAAATGAGGAAGCCATGGGCATAATGGCTAAGCAGGCTGGTATCGTACTTCGTCATTCGATAATAAATGATGAAAAATTCCGGCAGGAAAAACTCATGGCATTCGGTTCAATTTCACAATTCCTGATGCAGGATATTAAATCACCAATTCTGACTATTAAACATTATTCCAACCTTATTTCAAAAATTGATATTCCTGACCAGATAAAAAAAGTACTTACCATGCTTAGTATGCAGGCTAATTCGGTAATTGATATAATGCAATCAACTTTTGATTTTTCTGAAAACAAATCTTCAGTTAAAATGCAGAAGATAGAGTTTAACGAAACGATGGTTAATATACTTGAGCTTCTATCTGAGTACACGGAATCAAAAAATGTAAAGTTGTTTAAAAAGTTTGGTAGTGATGTAAAAGTAAATATCGATGCCAGAAAATTTTATGTTGTCTGTTTCCAGGTAATAAAAAATGCATGCGAAGCAATGCCAACCGGAGGCAAAGTGTTTGTTAATACCGAATCGGATGGTAGTAACCTGGTATTAAAAATCCGGGATGAAGGCAGCGGGATCAGCAGCAATATAAAAGATAATATCTTTACTGCATTTTATTCGTCTGGTAAAGAAAATGCCGCCGGACTTGGGCTTTCTATAGCTAAGCATATAATTGAGTTGATGAATGGTTCGATTAGAGTTGAGAGTAAAATTAATGAGGGTACTACAATAATAATAACGCTTCCCGCCGTGGAAGATTAAATGGCTTATAATCTTATTACAATTCTCGGACCCACCGCAACAGGAAAAACAAAATTAGCTGCACAACTTGGCTATCACTACAATGGTGAAATCATTTCTGCTGATTCGCGGCAGGTCTATAACGGTATGGATATCGGAACAGGAAAAGATCTCTCCGATTACTTAGTAAATGGTAATCTTGTTAATTATCATCTTATTGATATTATTGACCCCTCAGAAGAATTTAATCTTTTCAAATTCAAAAAACTTTTTACTAAAAGTTTTAAATTAATAGAATCCAAAACCGGGATTCCATTTCTGGTTGGCGGAACCGGGATGTATTTAAGTTCAGTACTACAGAATTATAATTTGAAAATTGCAGACAGATCAATTGAGAAAATTAAGGAATTGAATTCCTTTACCGATGATCAGCTCCGGAAAATTCTTTTATCGTCAGATCTTAACCTGCATAATGTTACAGATCTTAAAGACAGGGAAAGAATGATAGAGGCAATCCTAATTCTCACTGCCGATGAATCATTTGAAAATGAATTGAATATTATCTCATTAAATATTGGAATCAGATTCCCGCGGGATGTAATAAAGAAAAGAATAACCGAAAGATTGAAGAAAAGATTGAATGACGGAATGATCGAAGAAGTACAGACTCTGTTATTAAAGGGAATTACTTATGAAAAACTGATCTTCTTCGGACTTGAGTATAAATACATTGCTAAATATTTAAAATCAGAGTTGAGCTATAATGATATGTTTCAAAAATTGAACAGTGCAATTCACAATTTTGCAAAACGTCAGATGACATGGTTCAGGAAGATGGAAAAAGAAGGCACAGAAATTCATTGGATTGATGGAAATGATTTTAACAAAGCAAAACATATTATTGATGAAAAATACTTCTGAACCGCAAATGATTACCCTGCCAGCCGATGTTGAAAAATATTTCAGGAAAAATCTGCTTAAAAAATGGCATGCCGAACTCGTTTTTAATAAATGCTATGATAATATAATAATCATTCCTGCTGTTGCTGAATTTGAAAATATTAAAAAACTAATTCATTCATTAATGCATAATGATAAGGATCATTTTAACAGAACATTAATTTTGTTTGTAATAAACAACACAATTTCAGCATCAGAACAATTTAAAAGTGAGAATAAGCAGACAGTTGATTTTCTTAAGGAAATCATCAATAAATATTCAGATGATTATTTTTCTAAAACTGTTACTGCTTCGGTTATCCAAGTTGCTTTAATTGATGCTTCATCACCCGGTTATGAAATGGATAATAAGAACGGTGGGGTTGGTCTTGCAAGAAAGATAGGCATGGATATTGCCTTAAACTTTTTTGATTTTCAAAGTCCTCATAAAAAATTATTGATCTGTCTGGATGCAGACTGCACTGTTGCCGGGAATTACATTAATTCCATAGTGGAGTATTTTAACAATAACGATGTTAATGCAGCAGTTGTAAATTATGAGCATAATATTACTGAACCAGATGAAAATACTGCTGCAATTATATGTTATGAGTTATACCTTCGTTATTATTTATTGGGTTTAAATTTTGCTCAATCCCCTTATGCTTTTCATACAATCGGATCAACAATGGTTTGTGATTATCAAAGCTATATTAAAGTTGGCGGAATGAATAAATTAAAAGCTGCTGAGGATTTCTACTTTTTAGAGAAGCTTTCGAAGATAACCGATGTTCATACAATCAAAGACACAACTGTTTACCCTTCATCACGACCTTCGTTCCGGGTTCCTTTCGGAACCGGTCAGCGGGTAACCAGGTTTTTATCTTTGAAACAAAATGAATATTTACTTTATGACCCTCAGTCATTTGTTATCCTCAGACATTGGATTGAATTATTTAATACACTTGGTAGAGACAATTTGAAGAATGTTTTAGAACAATCAGAAAAAATTGATAAGCATCTTTTTGAATTCCTAATGCTGAACAAATTCGAACTATTCTGGCAAAAGATTTCTAAAGAGATAAGAAATGAAAATCAAATGACGCGACAAAAGAAATACTGGTTCGATGCTTTTAAAACTCTTAAACTGATTCACTATCTAAAAGATAATGCGTACCCCTTAGTAAATATGTTTGATGCAATAGATTCTTTACTTGAACTATCCGGACAAAGTGAAAAAATTGTCCGCAATAAATCCGTTTTACCTGATTTACAAAAGCAAAAAGAATATTTATTATTGCTTCGTAAACTTCAGAATAACTGAATAAAAACATGATAATTAAAACGGCACAGGAAGAAATACAAAATTACCTCAGTGATGCATCCAATTATAAAGGGAACTGTGAAGCTGTTTATTTCCCTGAAAATAAAGACGACATAATTAGTATTCTTAAGGATGCAAACAGACTAAATAAAAAAGTTACTGTTTCGGGAAATGGAACAGGGCTTACAGGAGCACGTGTTCCGGAAGGTGGTATCGTTATATCAACGGAACGATTAAATATGATAGTTGATATTAACACGAAACTTGGTTATGCAATTGTTGAACCGGCAGTGTCACTTTCTGATTTTCTGAATGAATTAAAATCTACGGGTTATTTCTATCCGCCGGATCCTACAGAAAAAAATTGTTTTATCGGCGGGACAGTGGCAACAAATGCTTCCGGAGCTAAAACTTTTAAATACGGTGCAACAAGAAATTATGTTGAAGAATTAGAAATCGTACTTCCTACCGGCGATGTGATCAGTTTACGGAGAGGTCAATATATAAGTAAAAATTATACTTTAAATTTATTTACTGATAATGGTAAGCCAATTACTCTTTCTCTCCCCCGCTTCACTCTTCCAGTAACTAAAAATGCTTCAGGGTATTATACCTCAGAAAATGCTGATGCAGTTGATTTATTTATCGGTTCAGAAGGCACACTTGGAATATTTACAAAGATAAAATTAAAGATTCTCCCATTGCCTGAGAAGGTGATCTCGGCAGTGTTCTTTTTTAACTATGAACAGGATGCATTGGATTTTATTGAAGAAGCAAGAAAAAAATCATTTGATTCCAGGAAAAACAAATCAGTACATGAGATCGATGCGTTAGCATTAGAGTTTTTTGATAATAATTCATTGCGATTTTTAAAACCTGATTATCCTAATATTCCTGATGAAGCTGCCAGTGCGGTTTGGATGGAACAGGAAACAGATACTGCAAATGAAGAAATTTTATTGGAGAAATGGACAGCATTCTTAAAATTACATAATGGAAATGATGAGTCGGTTTGGTTCGCAGCAAATGATAAAGAAAGAGAAAGGATTTCAGAATTCAGACATGCTGTTTCCGCAAAAGTAAATGAGTACATTTCTCAGAATAATTTTAAAAAGCTGGGTACAGATGTGGCAGTGCCTGATGATATTTTTATTAGCTTTTACAATGAGATAAAAAACATAGCACAACAATCCAACCTGGATTTTCTGATCTATGGTCATTTTGGTAATTCACATATACATTTGAATATACTGCCCAAAAGCAATGATGAGTATAAGACAGGCAGAAAACTTTACCTGGATATTTGCGATAAGGCTGTCTCCTTAAAAGGCACAATTTCTGCTGAACACGGCATTGGTAAACTGAAAAGAGAATATCTGACACGAATGCTGGGTGATGATGTGATAGATCAAATGCGTGAAATAAAACATGTTCTTGATCCAAATTTTATACTTTGTGCCGGGAATATTTTTAGTGTTTAAGAAGGGTCTATTTTAAGATTATTGTCTGTTAGCTTTAAAATAAAAGAATGTGCCTTAGTTAGAGAGGGTAGTTCTTTTGAATGATGGAGGGAAGCTATCATCAAATGAGGACTACTAAGGCACATCCACTAATCATCAACCACAAAAGGGAGACATATTTGAAAAAGATATTTCCTAATAATTATCCTTTTGCATGGCAAAGCTAAACACACAGCACTAATTGTTGAATAGTAATTAAGATGATTCGGTTGTAGGATGTTTACCTACAAAATCAGTCTATAAGTCCGTTTTTCATTGCATAGCCAGTTAATTCAGCTTTTGATGAGAATTTCATCTTTTCATAAATCCTGGTCCGGTAAGTGCTAACAGTTTTAGGGCTTAAAAATAACTCTTCGGAAATTTCTTTGATTGTATTTCCGGCAGCTAACTTTTTCATTACCTGAAATTCCCTGTCTGATAAATTTTCGTGAGGCTGTTTTATTATACCCCCGCCTTTTACTTCGGTTGCAAGCATTTCTGCCAGTGACGGAGAAATATACTTTCCGCCGCGAATAATTTTTTTGATTGCATTTAAAAGATCATCCGGTGCACTGTCTTTTGTAAGATATCCCGAAGCACCGGCTTTCAATACTCTTATAGCATATTGTTCCTCCGGATAAACACTTAAGATAAGTACCGGTGTGTCCGGTTTCAGATGTCGCAAGTCTTTAAGAACATCCAATCCGCTTTTACCAGGCATTGATATATCAAGGACAATGATGTCATAATCATTTTCTAAGACCTTCTTCAGAAGTTCCGGTCCGTTTTCAGCTTCATCTAATTGAATCAGTCCTTCAACCTGCTGAAGAATTTCCTTTAATCCTTTTCGTATTAATGCATGATCATCGGCTATTATTATTTTCATATTATTACCTTTTGACTATCAAACGGAACAGAAACCAATACTTTTGTACCTTTACTTTTTTCAATAATGAAATCTACACTGCCCCCAACTATATCAGCCCGTTCTTTCATTCCGGTAATTCCTATGGAATTACTGGCATTAAGTTTTTCAAATGGTATGCCAACGCCATTATCGGCAACAGATAAGATGAATGTGCTGTTTTGAACTTTTATATCAATATCAACATTAGTGGCATTGGAATGCCTTGCAATATTTGTTAATGCTTCCTGAAAAATTCGGAATACCGAAAGACTCACTTTAGAATCGAGTTGTATTTCTTCATTATCCATATTTATTGTACATTCAATACCGGATCTCTTTTGAAACTCATCAGTCTGCCATTCAAGAGCAGAAATAAGTCCGAGATCATCCAGCAGTTTTGGACGTAATTCAGTGCCTATCCTTTGAATTGTTTTTATAGTCTGGTTTATTACATCAACCATTTCTTCAAGTTTAGTATTTACGATTTCTTTAGATGCATTCTGATTTTTCTTAAGCCATACAATATCCATTTTTAAAGCTGTCAGGGATTGACCAAGATCATCATGCACTTCTCGTGCTATGTTTGCTCTTTCTTCTTCTCTTGCCGTCTGAAGATAACTGGATAATTTTTTAAGCTGGTCTCTTGATCTGAGAAGTTCTTCTTCAGCTTTTACTTTATCAGTAATATCATTAAGTATCCAGACTTCTCCATTTGAGAATGAATGAGCTATGAATTCAACAAACCGTTTTTCTTTATCTTTCCTGGTTATCTCAACCACACGTGGCATTTTGAAGTCACCACTTCTATCCTGACTATACAAGCTATAGATCAGCTTTACGTTTTCAGGGTACAATTTTTCAAACCAATCGGTTATGTTATGGATATCTGAAATTCGATATCCTGTAATAGCTTCAACTTCTTTATTAAAATAAAAAGAATTATCATCAAGATAAACCGCACCTGCCGGAAGGTTTTCAACCATACGTCTGAGTCTAAATTCACTTTCTTTAAGTATTTCTTCACTTTGTTTTTTGATAGTAATATCTTCAACAACACCCAAAAAGTATATTTCAGGGAGCTGTGGAAGACGAACAGAGGAAATGGAAATTTTTACCCAGATTTTTTCACCGTTTTGTTTTTTTAGATACGTTTCAATAATATGACCGCTTAGATCACCTGGTTTGCCGGCAATTTTTTCCTTCTCATAAATCATACTCCAGATGTTACTATTGATTACTTCTCTTCTGTTAAATCCAATCAATTCTGCAAACACCGGGTTAGTATCCACAATTTTTCCCGATTCATCAAAAAGTACATTACCAAGAGGGGAATGATTAAACAGCTTTCTGAATTTTTCTTCGCTTTGACGGAGGTTGGTTTCAAGTGTGTTTTTATAAAGTGCAATTTCAATTGTTTTTTTAAGATCTCTTACATCAAAAGGTTTTAATAAATATCCGAAAGGGTCGGTCAGTTTTGCCTTTTCCAGAATTTCATCATCGGCAAACGCAGTAAGATAAATTATCGGAATATTTTTTTCTTCTTTTATAATTTCTGCAGTTTGTATTCCATCTAATTGCCCGGAAAGTTTTATATCCATCAATATACAATCAGGTGTATTGAACTTGCAGAACTCAATGGCTTTTTCACCCGAACTAACAGCGGCAATAACATTAAAACCGGCATCATTTAAACGCATCTCAAGATTTTTTGAAACTATCATTTCATCTTCAACTATCATCAGGTTTTTAATCATATCCGGTTTCATATACCTTTATACTCAATTATAAATTCGGTTCCAGCGCTAAAATTGTAACTTACATTCCCTTTCAATTGTCCGGCCAGTATATAAACTAATTGCAGCCCTAAAGTACTTGTTTTATCTGGTTGTACATCTACCGGGAATGTACCGCCTGAATCTTTAACAGACAGGAGGTAGAAAGTATTGTCTGCTGAGTCAGAATCATTAAATTTAAATTTAATATCAATAGTATTAGAGTAAGAACTTTCCGGGAATGCATATTTTAAAGAGTTTGTAACCAGTTCACAAATTATCAGTGAAACCGGTACTGCGGTTTGTATATCAATTGGGAATTTATCCAGATCATAATTTATGTGGATATTTTTCTCGTTGCCGTTATAAACGTCATATAGATAACCCGTTATATTTTGTACAAACTTACGTGTATCTATTGTGTGCATATCAGCGGATTCATATAGTCTTTCATAAACTATAGACATAACCCTTATCCGGCTCTGACTTTCAAGAAATACTTTTTTAGCTTCACTATCAACAGTATTGCTTATTTGCAGATCGAGCAAGCTGGTAATTAATTGCAGATTATTTTTTACCCTGTGGTGTATTTCCCTGAGAAGAACCTCTTTCTCTTTTACAGATTTCTGAAGCTGGGATTCATAATTTTTCCGTTCAGTTATATCACGGGTAACCATTATAATTACATCTTCATTCTTGTAATTTACAATGGAAGCATTGAATTCAATAAATATTTTTGTACCGTCTTTTTTCTTATGGGTAGATTCTCCAAATTTAATTTTGCCCGATATTATTTCATTAAGCAACTTGTATTCATCAAATACGGACATAGACAACAAACCAAGTGTAGAATTTATCAGCTCCAGGTAATTATAGCCATACATTAAAAATGCTTTTTTATTGGCATCAACAATCCGCCGGTCATTTTTTCGGAGCACAAGAATTGCGTCGTTAACATTATCAAATAAACTTTTATAGCTTTCTTCAGATTGCTGCAGAGCTTTCTGAAACTCCTGGTCTTTACTTATGTCCCTGTACCACAAAAATAAATAAGTAAGTTCGTCTTTTATATTGAAGATTGGAGAAATGGAAATACTTACCGGGACAATATTTCCGGAATGTAGTTTAATAAAAGTGTTGAAACCGGATATACCTTTTCCATCCAAAAAGATATTCATCCACTCTGAAAATTTATTGTCGAAGGATTCATTCGCCGGAAACTTTTTACCAATGAGTCTGAAAAAATTATATCCAAAATATTTTTCTGCAGCTTTATTAAAATCTACAACGCAGTTCCTTGTGTCCAGAATAACTATAGGATCAACACTTCCCTGGAACAAAGTTTTTTCGATTTCTTTTTTTTCAACAAGTTCTACCTTTGTAGCGTTCACTTCCATTTTTAATTTCTTGGCAGATTTATTCTGACTGAAAAGCGATAATATTAAAAGTAAAAGGACAATTAGAGCAATAAGCAGAAAGGCGGTGATTAATCCGTTATTAAAAATATCGATGTGAAGAATTGTTTGAGGCAGTAGTGCTGTATTTAATTTACAGGCAAACAGTAATGTAATCAAAGTAGTCATTTAGTGGTTAAAAATAAATATCAATTAATAATTAGTCCGCACGCATAGTTTAGTTTAAGTACTTTGTTTTATCAATTATAAAATCGTAATTCTCGTAATTCTTTACGCAGCGCTGAATGATCGGGTACAAACTGCTTAACCAGTTTCCAGAAATTTTTTGAATGATTAAACTCTGATAGATGACAAAGTTCATGAGTAATCACATAATCTATCAATTCTTTGCGTAAAATCATCAGTTTGCAATTAAGTGAAACAATTCCGGAAAACGAACAACTACCCCATCTTGTTTTTTGCCTCCTTATTGTAATTCTCTGAGGAACTAAGTCGTACTTAGCTGCAAGTTCTTTTGATCTGCGAATAAGATATTCTTCAGCTTTGATATAGAGCCAATTCTGGTAGAGGCTGTTTAATGATTGATTACTTCCACACTGAATATTAATCAAGAGTATATTATTAAAAAATCTGTATTCTGTTTCTGATGCAAATAAATTATAACACGGTTGCAGAATAATTTCCTTACCCAAATAGTAATAAACCTTTTTAGATGATGGTGTTATATGCTTAAGTATCCAGTCAGTTTTTGAATGTATGAAAGATATATGGTCAAAACTTCTTATTCTGAAGGGAAGAACTACATGCAATTCTCCCTCCTGGTTAATCTGCAACTGGACAATTTTTGCACGCCTGCTTAAACGAAGTTTGTATTTGAACTCCTCATTGCCCCGGGAATAAATATGTTCGGATACAAGTGATTTATTCTTCAATTTTTAATTAACCCTTTTAAATACAGTACCATCTTTGGAATCCTCAAGAACAATTCCAAGTGATTTTAATTCATCCCTGATTTTATCGGCTAGTTGAAAATTTTTTCCTTGTTTAGCTTCAAATCTTATTCGTATAAATAATTCAATTAATTCTTTCTCTATTGAGGAAGCATTATCCTCATTAACAAAATCAACAATTCCAAGAACTGATGCCGCAGTGGATTGCAAAAAGTTTTTAACGTGCATGAAAAATTGGTTATCAATTTTCTCAGTTTCATTTATAACCGTATTAACTTCTCTTACAAAATCAAATATAACCGCAACTGCCTGTGAAGTATTTAAATCATCATCCATTGCTGCTTCAAAATTTTTGAAATAAAGTTCAAAGTTAAACTCAGGTTTTGTTCCTGTCTGTGAGTTTTGCAATTCATGATTAACTCTTCGGACAAGATTATTAACTTTATCCAGCCCCTTCTCAGCCGATGTCAGTAATTCATCACTGAAATTTAATGGCCCGCGGTAATATGCCTGCGAAAAAAACATTCTGATAGTCTCTGCGGAGTATTTTTTCAGAATATCCCGTGCTGTAAAAAAATTACCGAGTGATTTTGACATCTTTTCATTGTCGATGTTTAAAAAACCAAAATGTACCCAGTATTTAACAAATAGTTTTTTGGTAGCTCCTTCACTCTGGGCAATTTCATTTTCATGATGTGGAAATATCAGATCGTTTCCTCCGGCATGAATGTCAAACGTGTTTCCAAAATGTTTACAGCTCATTGCCGAACATTCGATATGCCATCCAGGTCTGCCATTACCCCAGGGACTTTCCCAATATGGTTCACCTGCTTTTGCTTTTTTCCACAGTGCAAAATCCAGCGGACTGATTTTTTCCTCGTTCACTTCCACACGTGCACCCGATTCCAGGTCGGCTACTTTTTTGCCGCTTAATTTTCCGTAGCCTTCAAACTTCATAACATTATAAAACACGTTTCCGTTTTTATTATAAGCTAATCCATTTTGTTCCAGGGTTTTAATCATATCAATTATATCATCAATATGTTCTGTTGCTTTAGGATAGATATCTGCTGGCTTAATTTTCAGTTTGCCGATATCTTCAAAAAATGCATCTGTAAACTTCCGGGAAAAAAGTTTAGGATCAATTTTTTCTTCATTCGATTTAATTATAATCTTATCATCAATATCAGTAATGTTCATTGCAAAAGTTACTTTGAAACCTTTATACAGTAAATATCTTCTCAAAATATCTGCCATAATGAATGATCTGGCATTTCCAATATGGAAGTAATCGTAAACAGTTGGACCACAGATATACATTCTTACATTGGGCGGGTCTAAAGGGATAAACTCTTCTTTCTTCCTGGTAAGTGTATTATATATTGATAACATGAAATTCTCCGGTGATCAGTTAAATCATTTGTAATGCAAATATAAAAATAAATTCAACGCTGATTACATCATTCGCAGCTTACTTATAAGAATTAGCATGTCTTCAGGCAATTCGGAATTAAACCGTACAAACTTCTTTGTATGCGGATGAATAAAACCGATAGTTTTTGCATGCAACGCCTGCCTTGGCATCAGTTCAAGAAGATTTTGTATTCTGCTTTTCATTTTAGGGAATTCATTTCCGTAAACAATTTTAGTTCCACCATAAACAGCATCGCCGAAAATTGGTTTATTCAAGCTGGCGAGATGAACTCTTATCTGGTGTGTCCTGCCGGTTTTAAGATTTATTTTTAAATATGAAGAAAACTCGAACTCCTCAATCACCTTGTATAAAGTTATAGCTTCCTTTCCTTCGGTATTGCTTATTGTAAACTTTTTTCTGTCGGATTTACTCCGGGTAATTTTCGTTTCAATGATTCCTTCCGGTTTCTGAAACTTTCCCCAGCAAACAGCATGATATTCTCTTTCAATGGAATGTTTTGAAAATTGTTCTGCAAGTTTAGCATGTGTCCAGTCATCTTTAGCAACAACAAGCAGCCCGCTTGTGTTTTTATCAATCCGGTGTACAATTCCGGGTCTGCCCTCCTGGTTCAGAGCTGAGAGTTTTTGTGTATGGTGAAGCAAAGCATTAACAAGAGTTCCGGTGTAGTTTGCGTATGCGGGATGTGCTACCATTCCTGCAGGTTTGTTAACTATAATTAAATATTCATCTTCATAAACTATATCCAGTGAAATTTCTTCTGGTTCAGCAAATTCAGGTCTGGGAGATATGGGGTGAGATGCTTCAATAATATCGAGCGGCTTGACAAGATAATTTGATTTTACAGAGCGTCCGTTAACAATTACTAAATCTTCATTTATTAATTTTTGAACTTTAGAGCGGGTTGCATTTTCAATAAAATGAGTAAGGAAGGTGTCTATTCTTTCTTTCTTCTTACCTTCAGGAACTTCAATCCTGTATTTTTTTTGAGATACCAGTTTCGCCATCACTTAACCCGGAAGTGCTTTTATCGTTCGGTTCATCATTATATTCACTTAAGTCATTCATTTCTGCTGTTTGTAATTCTGATTCAGTATTTGGTTTATCTAGGTTCATTTCTAACTTGTTCTCATCGTTCTGATGTTTCTTGTAAAACAAGATCAATATAATTACACCAGTGGAAACAGCTGCATCTGCAAGGTTAAAAATTGGCCAACGGTCATAACTTTTTCCGAATAGTGTGAAATTGAAAAAATCGAAATCAAGAAAATCAACCACCTTTCCGTAAAAAAGAGGGGCGTAATCAAAAATCACTCCATAAAACATTCTGTCAATAAGATTACCAATCGCACCGCCAAGAATTAAGGCAATCGCAATTCTCAGGCTAAGGCTTTTTTCCCTTATAACATATATGTAAACAACCAGCCCTATGCTGGCAGCGAGAGAAAATAATGTAACCCATAATTTCAATGCACTGCCCGGATCATATCCGAATGCCATTCCGGGATTTTCGATAAATGTAAGTCTGAAGAAATCGCCGATAACAGGTATAACCTGTCCTATATACATTCCATCATAATTAAAATTAAGGAAAGGAATTGAAAACCCCTTTACTAGTAATTTTGTTATTTGGTCAGCTAATACAACAAAAAATGAAAAATATAATACCTTCAATTAATTCTCTTTACTACTTTTTTTCTTGCTTTTGTTTCATGGGCAAGCATAGTTGGCTGTGCGGTACTGCTTCAAGTCTTGCCTTTGGAATGAGTGGACAGGTATCACACAAATGCTGCGGCTCTTCTATGCATTCAACACAAATTCCGTAAGTACCTAAATCAATCCTTTTTAAAGCGTCCTCAAGATAGCCAAGAAACTTGTTTTCTCTTTGAGCATAAAGAAAAGTTTTTTCTCTTTCCATTGCATCGGTTCCCTGCTCAGCCATATGCAGTGAATAAGGTGAATTTTCATTAATATATTCACCGGTTGTAGGATCGAGCATCTGCTCTCTCAGGTTCTGAAGCTGTTCAATTATCTCGTCTCTTTTCTCAAGTATAATAGTTCTGAAATGCTCAAGATCTTTAGTGCTGTAACCTTTAATTTTCTTTAAAGCCTCGGCTCTTGATTCGGCAGTACTAATCAACTGGTTGTCCTCAGTTTTTTGTTTTTTTCGTTTACTGGCGCTATAAGAAGTTTTTCTGGATTCTTTATTTGTTTCTATCGGTTTCTTTTTCACGGTTATTTTCTTTTCCTTTAATTCAGTTTTCTTAACATTAGATTTATTCGGTATTACTTTTTTCTTAGCGACCTTTTTGACAGGCTGCTTTTTAGCTGCTGCTTTTGTTAACGCCGATTTTTTTGGAGTAGTTTTTTTTACTGCAGCTTTTTTCACTACCGGCTTTTTGACTTTGGATGATCTGGTTACTTTCTTTTTAGCAACAGTTTTTTTTGTCGGTGCTTTCTTCACTTTACCGGATTTAGATTTAGCGGTTTTCTTTTGTGAAGATTTATTAGTTGTTGTTTTCTTTGCGGCTTTCTTTGCCATATCGGACTCCTTTTATTAGGAATTAACCTTTTCTATTTGAATTGAACATTCATAATCACCGATAACCCATTTCTGTATGTAACCGCCATTCATCTGGTCATCAATGCTTATTTTTTCTGCAAGTGTTTCAGTTGATATATATTGATTAAAGTTTTTAATTGCGGTTAAAAGATTATTATGACCGGTTAACTTAATTTTAATTTTATCAGTTACCTCAAACCCGGCATCCTTCCTCATATTCTGAATCCTGTTAACAAGTTCCCTTACAATGCCTTCATTTATCAAGGAATCATCAAGTTCTTTATCTAAAGCAACTGTAACTCCGCCTTCACTCTCTACTACCCAGCCTGTTATTTCTGTGCTTATAATTTCAACTTCTTCTTTCGAAATGATAATTTCTTCGCCTTCAATACTCAAGTTAATCTGTTCTCCAGTCTCAATCAACTTTATCTGGTTTTTATCGAAGTTCTTAATTATCTCAGCAACTGCCTTGGCTTTTTTGCCAAATTTCGGACCGATGGCTTTAAAGTTTGCTTTAGCCGACTTATTAACAAATTCAGCATCATCACTGAGTACAATGAGCTCCTTTATGTTTACTTCATCAAGTACAACATCTTTCATTTTTAATAATGCTTCGTGGCGGTTTTTATCGAGTACGACCATTATTTTTCTTAACGGCTGCCGGACTTTCAGATTGTTTTTTGCCCTCATAGCACGGGCAAGATAAACTACACTCTGAGCTATTTCCATTTTTTCCTCAAGATCGATCTCACGGAAGCCCTTTTGAGGAAAATCCGCAAGATGAACTGATTCAAAATTATCTCTTTGTGTTTCTCGATTCAGATTTTGATATAATTCCTCAGCAATAAAAGGTGTAAATGGTGATGTTAGTTTTATTGTTTTAATCAAACATTCATACAGTGTTTGGTATGCTGAAAGTTTTTCCCTGTTCATTTCAGCTTTCCAGAATCTTCTTCGGCTTCTTCTCACATACCAGTTTGAAAGATGATCAATTGTAAAAGTGGAAACAGCCCTGGCTGCTTTTGTAACATCATAACCATCCATAAACAGTTCGTATTCTTCAATGAGTGAATTAAGCTTTGATATAATCCACCTGTCTATTTCCGGTCTATCTTCATAAGGAATAAGTTCTTCACTGAAGTTGAACTTATCTATGTTAGCGTATAACGCAAAAAAAGAATATGTATTTAAAAGTGTTCCAAAGAATTTCCGTTGTACTTCAATCAGCCCTTCTTCATCAAATAATGTGGGTCGCCATGGCGGACTGTTAGTAACCAGGTACCATCTGGTAGCATCAGCACCATACTTATCAAACAGCACAAATGGATCGACAGTGTTACCGACTGACTTGGACATCTTCCGGCCTTTTTTATCCAGTATCAATTCGTTAACCATTACATTTTTGTATGCAACACTGTCAAATAGCATTGTTGCAATTGCATGCAAAGTATAGAACCATCCGCGGGTTTGATCAATTCCCTCACAAATAAAATCTGAAGGAAAGAAATTTTTCTCAAACAATTCTTTATTTTCAAATGGATAATGATATTGTGCAAACGGCATTGCCCCTGAATCAAACCAGGCATCAATAAGTTCAGGAGTTCTCCTGAATATTTTCCCTTTCTTTTCAAAAATGACTTTATCCACGAATGGTTTATGAAGATCAATTTCAGTTAGTCCAGAAAGCGGAGTTCTTTTACCATTTTCTTCAATAAATCCTTGTTTCAGTTCGTCGATACTTCCTACTGCAAACATATCGCCATCATCGCTAACCCAAATAGGAAGCGGTGTAGCCCAGAATCGGTCTCTGGACAATGCCCAATCTTTATTTTCATCCAGCCAGTTTCCGAATCTTCCGGCACCAACCTCTGGCGGCTGCCAGTTTATGGTCTTGTTCAGTTCAACCATTCGCTTAGCAATTTGGGTTGTACGGATAAACCATGATTCCCGTGCATAATAAATTACGGGAACATCCATATGCCGCCAACTGAATGGATAAGAGTGAACGATGGTTTCTTTTTTATAAAGTTTGCCTTCCAGTTTCATTTTTTTTATGATGCCTTCGTCAGCATCTTTAACAAACTGTCCTGCAAAATCTGTTATTTCATCAGTGAACAATCCGCCGCGAGTAACAGGTTGAAGCATAGGCAGATTATACTTTTTAGAAATTTCATAATCGTCTGCACCAAACGCAGGTGCAATGTGAACAATACCCGAACCGTCTTCAGTACTTACAAAATCTCCTTCAATTACATAAAATGCCTTTTTATCCACTTCGCAATAATTAAAGAGTTGTTCATACTCAATTCCTGCAAGAGAACTGCCTTTCATCTCTTCAATTACTTCGTAATCCTTGTCAATAACAACCAGTCGCTCTTTTGCAAGAATTATTTTTTTGTCTTCAACTTTTATTTTAATATAATCAATCCCGGAACCAACAGCTAATGCTACATTTGAAATCAGTGTCCATGGAGTTGTTGTCCAAACAAGTATGTATGAATCAGATTCCTTTATTTTAAAAAGTGTATAAACTGAAGGATCTTTGGTTTCCCGGTAACCAAGAGCAAGTTCGTGAGATGATAGAACTGTTTCAGATTTTGGATCCTGCGGAACGATCTTATAGTCTTTGTAAATAAGTCCTTTATCGAACAAAGTTTTTAATGCCCACCAGACAGATTCTATATAATCATTTTTAAGGGTTACATAAGCAGAATCAAGATCAATCCAGTAACCCATACGGGTTGTCATCTTTTCCCATAGATCCAGGTAAGTAAAAACAGAGGTTCGGCAGGCTTCGTTATACTTTTCAATTCCGTATTCAAGAACTTCGCTTTTATGTTTTATGCCAAGTGATTTTTCTACCTCAATTTCAACAGGAAGTCCATGTGTATCCCATCCTGCTTTTCTTTCAACACGATAACCCTGCATAGTTTTATAACGACACACAAGATCTTTAAGAGTTCGGGCCATAACGTGATGTATTCCAGGTTTTCCGTTTGCAGTTGGCGGACCTTCATAAAAGGTAAACGATTTTCCTTTATCCCTGGTTGAAATACTTTTTTCAAAAATATTATTTTCCTGCCAGAATTTTAGAATTTCTTCTTCTAATTTCGGATAGCCTGTTTTTTCGGGATTTTGTTTGAACATTTAAATCTGAATAATTTCTATAATTGATTTATAACTCTTCGTACTTTTTAATCAGTTCTTTTTCAGCCTGGATAAATTCTTTCAGTTCTTTTTCGATTCTGTCCTTTTTTAACATAATGTTTTTCGACTGTACTTCAGCATTTAATAAAATTTCCCTGGCTTTAAGTTTAGCGTCTTTCAATTCGAGTTCTGCTTCCTTATTTCTGTCTATTTTAATCTCTTCATAAATTTTTAGTTTTTCACGGAGAAGTACAACTTCGCGTTCTTCACCAAGCACCTGCTGAATTGCCATTCCGAAAAACCCCATTGCGCCCAGAGTTATGTTTCTTAAACTGTAAAGTATTATGTTTTCGAATAATAATTCCTTTGAGGAAAAATATTCACTGAAAAATGTGATCATAAAAATACTTAGTATTGTTACACCTATTGTAACAGCAAAAACCACCTTACCTCCATATTGCCAGCCGAGTGTTCTGTTTATAAACCATCCGCACGCAAAACACAAAATAGAAATAACAAACCACACCGCAAAGTGATTTTCACCAAATACGAAAAGGTCCGTATCAAGGAAATCTGATATAAAGATTAAAATACCGAGTAGGAATACAGCACCATAATTTGCAAGTTTTTTATTTAGTGCCGCCATTACAACCTCTTGATTACTTCTTTCATTATTAAAGTCATTTTGGGTTCCGCTTTCATTGCTGCAGCAATAATTTCATTCATATCTACAGGTTTGAGATCATCCGGAAAACATTCATCGGTTATAATACTCATTCCAAAAACCTTCATCCCCATATGATTTGCGACTATGTTTTCAGGTACTGTGGACATACCGACAACATCTGCACCGGCAGCCCTTAAAAATCTGTATTCGGCTCTTGTCTCAAGGTTTGGACCCGGTACCGCTACATAAACACCTTTATGAACCTGTATTTGATTTTCAATTGCAACTTTTTCCGCAACTTCAATCAGTTGACCGCTGTAAGGTTCGCTCATATCGGGAAACCTTGGACCAAGTTCATCCTCATTTATTCCGATCAGTGGATTATCGCCAAGAAGATTTATATGATCTTCCATTATCATTAAATCACCTTTATGGTAAACCGGATTCATACCTCCACAAGCATTTGATACAAGTAGTGTTTTTACTCCAAGAAATTTAAACACCCGAACAGGATATGTTATCTGCTGCATGGTATAGCCTTCATAGAAATGAAACCTACCTTGCATAGCTACAACTTTTTTATCTGCTATTGAACCGAAAATCAATTTACCGTTATGCGATTCCACTGTTGATAATGGAAAGTACGGAAGATCAGCATAATAAATTTCGTGTTCTACATTTATTTCAGTTACCAGTCCCCCAAGCCCCGTTCCAAGTATGATACCAACCGGGTACTCGTCCGTTGTTAGTTCACGGATAGAAGACAGAGTTTCCTTTATTCTTTCTGTAAGTGTGCTCATTTCTATCAGAGAATTTTATCAATAATATCATCGAGATCAATATCCAGCTTCTGAGCGGATTCCTGTTTTTTCTGTGCCGGTTTTTCTTCACCAGCTTCCTCAACTTTTATTTCCAGCAGATGTGCCTGTGAGTTTACTATAGCTTTCAGTTTAGCAACTATTAAATCTCTTTCTTCCCTTAAATTTATTACAGCACTTCTTATTTCGTTTGCAGATTCTCTTGCTTTCTCAATAATTTGAGATGATTTAAGTTCTGCCTCTTTCATCATAAGGCTTGATTGCTTCTTTGTTGATTCAATAGCCTTAGTTGAAGATTCCTGAGCTTTGAGTAAAGTATCCTGAAGATTCTTTTCAATTTTTTTAAATTCTGATAGCTTCACTTTAAGCGAATCAACCTCAAGATTCAGTTGTTCATTCTCTTTTAAAAGTTCATCAATATCATCGGCAAGTTTTTCAAGAAATGCCTGAACTTCTTCGGGATCATAACCGCGCATTTTTTTTGCAAATTCCTGACGCTTTATGCTGGCGGGGGAAATTTTCATATTTTCCTCCAATCTTTTGAATAGTCTCTGTCACCAAAAATTGCAGAACCAATTCTCAACATAGTAGCACCTTCTTCCACAGCGATTTCATAATCATTTGTCATTCCCATTGAAAGCTCAGTTAGTTGAATAAATCCTTTTTTATTTAATTCTTCTTTCATTTTTCTTAACGATTTAAAACTGTTACGAATTGCTTTCTCATCATCAGTAAACGGAGCCATAGTCATTAGCCCGATCAGCTTTAAATTTCCATTATTTAAACAATGCTCTGCAAGTTTATGAACATCAGTTTCATCAATTAAACCTGATTTACTTTCCTCCGCGGATGTATTAACCTCCAGTAAAATTTTCTGGACTTTGTTCAGTTTACCTGCACGGGAATTTATTTCATCTGCAAGTTCAACCGAATCAACTGAATGAATGAACTCTGCAGATTTCACTGCATACTTAACTTTATTCTTTTGTAATGTTCCTATAAAATGCCAGGTGACTTTATCTCCCAGCTTTTCGAACTTAAGATTAAGTTCCTGGGCTTTATTCTCACCAAAATCCTTAAGTCCTGCTAAAATCGCTTCTTCAATTGTCTCTGTACCAAAATACTTAGAGACCGCAATTAACTTAATTTCATCAACATTCCTGCCGGAGATTTCACATCGAAATACTATTTTTTCACGAATTCGAGCTAAATTATCAGCAATCATAATCAAAATTAAGGTTGTGAATTTATCCGTTTTAGCTTAAAAAAACAACGAAAATTAAGCCTTTTTAAACTTAAATGAAAATAAAATTGATCGTTAATATAATCCTTATTTACCTGAAGTGCATATTTTATTAAAACTGATTTGCTCAATCAATAAAACACTTATTTATAGGAAAACTTAAATCTGCATATGTGAGAAATAGCAATCACTTGATCAATATTTTGTTAAGTTTGGGTAGTAAATTTTTCAAAACTACGGAGAATGTATGGGACTCGAATTATTAACCCAGATGAAATTAAAAGCAGCAAAGCTTAATAAAACCATTATCCTGCCTGAATCTCACGACGAAAGAGTTCTTAAAGCAGCAGAAATACTCACCAAAGAAAAAACAGTTTCAGTTGTTACGCTCGGAAATGAAGAAAAGATAAACGATGATGCCAAAAAACTTGGTGTTAATCTTATCGGCATACAAATCATCGATCATACAAGGCATGAAAAGTTTGATGAATTCTCAAACATATATTTTGAGTTGAGAAAGAAAAAAGGAATGACTCCTGAGCAGGCAAAAGAAACTTTAAAGCGCGATCTTTTCTTTGCAGCAATGATGCTGCGTGAAGGAATGGTTGATGGTAGTGTTTCAGGTTCATTTGCTTCAACTGCAGATGTTATGAAAGCCGGAATCCAGATTGTTGGAATGCCTCAGGGAATTTCAATTGTATCAAGTTTCTTTTTGATGTTGTTTCCGGATAAGACTTACAACTTTGCTGATTGCGCGGTTTTGCCGAATCCTGATGCAAATCAACTTGCAGATATTGCAATCTCAACAGCAGATAATCACAAAAAACTTACCGGTGAAGAACCTTTAATTGCAATGTTATCTTTTTCTACAAAAGGAAGTGCAAAGCATGAACTAGCAGACAAAGTAATTGAAGCAACAAACATAGTAAAACAAAAACGTCCCGATCTTCAGGTTGATGGCGAATTGCAGTTTGATGCGGCTGTTATAGAATCTATCGGTAAAAAGAAAGCACCGGAAAGTACAGTTGCCGGTTTAGCAAATGTACTCGTATTTCCCGATCTTAATGCAGGTAATATCGGTTATAAAATTGCACAGAGATTAGGCGGCGCTGAAGCAGTCGGACCAATGGTTCAGGGATTGAATAAGCCGTTCTTCGATTTAAGCCGCGGCTGCAGTGTTGACGATATTGTTAATACGGCTTCAATAGCTGCATTGATGAGTTAGGGGACGCTCTCCATCCCGTTCTTTGTATGAGAGCTAAATACTAATAATTTGCCGTTAACAATTATTAATGCTTTTGCTTTGCAATAATTGTAAAAATTATTTCGATTAAATAAAAATTTATTATTTACTTCGTTTGCATATCCAATTTTTATTTGTTGAACCAAATAATGTGTAAAAACGAAATCATCTAGGTACATTTTTGCAAGTACAAAAATATCTTTACTTAAAATGAATACTTAGTTATGAAAAAATCATACATACTATATCTGCTTATATTCATAACAAAAATAACCGCAGCACAAATACAATTTGAAGAAGCTCCTGAGAAATGGACATTTCCCCAAAAAATAAGACGAGGCTCTTATCCCACTATTAACTGGGAGGGTAATAAATTATACTTTATTGGTAATGGTATATGCTATATAGAAAAAACTGATACTGGTTGGAGTGATACAGTACGTTTAAGCAACCAGGTAAATAATCAAATGTTTTTAAGGAAGCCGGTTCTATCACCTGATGAAAAAACCTTGATATTTTCAGGATCGGAATTTGCAAGACTATTCAGAAGTAAATGGAATGACCAATTAAATGATTGGGATACTGCAAGTATATTTAATGATAATGGAATTAGTCAGGGAATAGGTTATTGGGAGTTAAGCAGTTTCTTAAACGATACAACTATGATATTGATCTATTGGGGAGATGGAAAAATAAGCCACTATGATTCAGCAGCAGGTTTATGGAGTGCTCCTGTTAATTATCCTCATCCTTCATTATACATTCACACAGACTGGGGCTCCTGGATCTCTCCAAACAGAAAAAAACATTACTGGGCAACCGGTTTATATGACCGTGATTTATGCGTTTCTTACTTAGACTCTGCAGGATTGTACACCCACACATACAAACTGAATATCTCAACCATTTCAGATAGTCTCTATCAGTTAGGAGAATTTAAATCTAAAATTGAGCAATATCCATTTTTAACCCCTGATGGTGGAACAATGTATTTTATGGCTAATTACGATACAACCGGCGGCATCTGGAGCATTTATGAAAGTAAAATGTATATTGATGAAAACGGAGATACGATATTAACAAATATTAATGAGCCAACACATCAAACCCCTTCCTCAGGGTTTGAACTTTACCCTGCATATCCGAATCCGTTTAATCCTTTGACAAG
>JAWOIK010000056.1:0-5132 GCA_046484705.1 Ignavibacteriaceae bacterium
TTCCTGTGGTATAATGTTATCGGCTGTATGCTTGTCATATTACTTTCGTTAATTCTTACACCGTTTTTTAACAAAGTGGAATCAGCCTGAAATAATTAATGCATTTATTATTATTTTGCCCTTATTAAAATAACCGGACAATATTTTGGCAAACGAAAAAAGAATTCAGATAATAAAAGCAGCAGATAAAAGATTTGCCAAACATGGTTTGAATAAAACCAGTCTTGATGAAATAGCACGTGATCTGAGAATCGGCAAAGCAACAATATATCACTACTTTGAATCAAAGGATGATCTTTTCTATAAAACCATTTCCTGGGAAGTTGAACAATACTTACAAACTATAACTGCAATTCTTGGAAACAATGACCAGTTAATAGCAAACAAATTGCTCGAATATATATCTTATAAAGAAAACATTAATCAGCATTCAAAATTACTATATGATATGTTAGTCAAAGTGATAGAAGGATATTCACTTGAAGCTGAAAATGATATCTTAAACAATCTTTTTCAAAAAGAAGAAGAGATATTAAAATCGGTTCTTACGGATTTTTACAGTTTAAAAGTAGTTAGTGTTACTCCCGTACTGCCCACATATATTCTAATGTTGAGCTGGGGACTCGTATTTGGCAACCGGCTTAATAAAACCGCATTCCAGGAGAGAGTTGTAAATTATAAAGAGCTTATACTCAAGTCTGTTGAAAGCGTACTCCGTTAGTTTTCTTCGTCCTCATCATCATCGCCGAAAATATACTTTTCATATTTATGCTTAATCATCTGGGCTTCTACAATAAAGAAGACATCTTCGGCAATATTTGTGCAATGATCAGCAAGCCTTTCAAGTTCACGTGAAATTACAAGAAGCGCCACTGCCGATTCAATATTATGCGGACTCTGCTTCATAATTTCCTTTAATATTACATGATTATCTGCATTCATTTTATCAATAATATCATCCGAAAGAATAACCTTCTTCGCAAGCTCTGCATCTTCCTCAATAAATGAATCAATTGCGTTTTTCAGCATTTGCAGCACAATGTTAAACATTTCTTCCAGTTTTGTCTTCTGATAATAATCAGGCTTATTTTTAATCAGCATTATATTCTCTGAAATATTAACAGCTATATCCCCGATTCGTTCAAGATTATTGTTGATGGTTAAGGCTGACATTATATATCGTAAATCCATAGCAACCGGCTGCGATAATGCAAAAATTTTCTGACAGATTTTGTCAATCTTCACATCAAATTTATTTACTTTTTTATCACGCTCAATAACAAGACCGGCAAGTTCCAGATTTTCTTCCACAACTGCTTTAACTGCAAACTGTACCTGCTCATCAACAAGGCTGCACATTTTGATTATTCTTGTTTTTAGTTTGTCAAGATGTTCGTCAAGTAATCTCTGCATTAACTTTCCTTAAAATTTAATTGTAATGTAAATGTAAAATAATATTTCAATTATCCAAATCTTCCCGTAACGTAATCCTCTGTCTGCTTCATTGATGGATTCGTAAAGATTTTTGTTGTCCTGTCATATTCAATCAACTCGCCAAGATAGAAGAACGCAGTATTATCACTTACCCGTGCCGCCTGCTGCATATTATGTGTAACTATTACTATAGTGTATTGCTTTTTCAAAACGTGAATCAATTCTTCAATTTTGGCAGTCGATATAGGATCGAGTGCACTTGCGGGTTCATCCATTAAAATTATTTCGGGTTTTACTGCTAAAGCTCTGGCAATACATAATCTCTGTTGCTGACCACCGGATAGGCTCAGTGCATTATCATTCATCCTATCCTTCACTTCATCCCATATAGCAGCCTGCTTTAAAGTGGTTTCAACAATTTCGTCAAGTACTTTTTTATCGTTAATTCCGTTTATTCTGGGACCGTAAACAAGATTCTCAAATATAGTCTTAGGAAATAGGTTTGCTTTCTGAAAAACCATTCCAATACTTTTCCTGAGATTTACAACGTCAATATTCTTATCGTATATATCAACCCCATCCACAAATACTTTTCCTTCGATGCGGACTTTATCGATCAGATCATTCATTCTGTTAAGAACTCTGAGAAAGGTTGATTTACCGCAGCCAGAAGGACCAATAAAAGCTGTTACTTTTTTTTCAGGAATCTCAAGCGAAATGTTCTTCAATGCCTGCTTTTCGGAATAAAATAATCCGAGGTTCTTTGTTAATATTTTTGTTTCTTTCATGTAATATTTATTTTATAGTTTTCCCAAAATTTTTCTGAACCTGTACCTGAAAATAATCGCTGTAATGTTTAATAAAAAAGTAAGTGTTATTAAAACTAATGTTGAACCGTACTGCAATGGTAAAGTTTTTGTGGGATTTGCAGACTGCGTTGCCATAATAAATATATGATAAGCAAGATACATGAACTGTTTTGCAGGGTTGATCATTGGAATGCAATAATCTCCAATACACAGGTCAACAACCGGCAGATTCGGTAAAAAGAATGCTGCACCAAGAAAAAGTATCGGTGCAGTTTCACCAGCACCACGACTGACTGCAAGAATAGTTCCTGTTAAAATTCCCGGTCTTGCCTGTGGAAGAACAACATTCTTCACAGTCTGCCATTTTGTTGCACCAAGTCCGTAAGAAGCATCACGGTGGGATTTAGGGACTGAGTTAAGAGCTTCCAGAGTTGACACAATAACGATTGGTAAAACAAGTACGGCAAGTGTTGCCGATGCCCATACAAGAGCAGGCTGTCCAAAAAGTAATCCGGTTTCTAAAACTTCATCAATTCCCTGCCCGATGAAGAGAATAAAAAATCCTAGTCCGAATAAACCAAATACTATTGACGGAACTCCCGCAAGATTATTTACAGAAGTTCTTATTATTCTGGTAAAGAATGAATCCTTACCATACTCGTTAAGATAGATTGCCGAGCATACACCCAGAGGAACTGCAAACAAAACCATAATGAGTGTAACTGCTATAGTTCCAAATATAGCCGGAAAAATTCCACCTTCAGTCATATTATTTCTTGGTTCATCAAATATGAATTCAAAGCTGATGATTCCGATTCCTTCTATAAATATTTTACCAAGTATTAGAAACAGGAATAACACGAGGAATCCGAACATCAGCCTTACAAGATTGATAAATATGAATCCGGGTATATCTTTATGTTTTTTAGTAAGATCAATCATCTATTAAAATGTATTTTTCTTTCTCATTTTATTTACAATTATTTCAGCAAAAAGATTCAAAAAGAACGTAATTGTAAACAGCACAATGCCGATGAAGAACAAGGCATAATAATGGTCAGAACCTTGAGATACCTCGCCCATTTCTGCGGCAATTGTTGCAGTCATTGTTCTAACGGATTTAAAAATATTTGCAGTGATGTTTGCAGCATTTCCTGAAGCCATTAATACTATCATAGTTTCGCCGATGGCTCTGCCAAATCCAAGTATTATACTGGCAGAAACACCGCTGAATGCTGCAGGAAGAATAACTCTCGTTATTGTCTGCCACTTAGTAGCACCCAATCCGTAAGAAGCCATTCTGAGATCATTCGGAATTGAATGAAGTGCATCCTCTGTAAGTGAAGCTATAACTGGAATGATTACAAATGATAGACCTAATGCTGCTATAAATGCATTTAGTCTGTTTACCGGGTCCAACAAATCATTAAAAAAAGAAGCTCCAATAACCAGCATTATAAATCCCAGCACAACAGTCGGAATACCTGCAAAAAGTTCGATCAACGGCTTTAAGAATTCTTTAAATTTTGGGTTAGCTATTTCTGAAAGATAGACACCTGCCGCAACACCAAATAATGTTGAAATTATTGTAGCAGGTAAAGCAGTAAGCAATGTTCCAAGTAAGAGTGGAATCAGGGAGTATCTTGGTTCTTCAGAAGTAGGATACCACTCATAAACGCGGTTTATAGTACCGTCAAACTCTTGTCTGTTCATAGATATAAAATCCATTAACCCGATATGATCAAGAGCTTTAAATCCTTCTTTGAAGAGAAAGATAAAAATCAAAATTATGAACACAAGCGCCATTGCACCGTTAACCGCAAAAAAGAATTTTATGAATCCTTCTCTAACGCGTGTGCTCTTACGGATTTTTTTTGCGTACTTAGAGTTAGCAGCTTTATCAAAAAAATCAGACTCTTGATTCTTTGGGGTCATAGATCAAAAAATTCTATCTATATAAAAATATGCTCTAATGGTAAAAGGTTAATTCTATTCAATTTTTCGCCTGCAAACATGAACAAATTAAATTCTGTACATCAAATCACTTAAGATTTACTTCTTAGGAAGCGGAATATATTCCATTGACTTAACTAATTCCTGGCCTTCTTCGGATAAGATAAAATCAATAAATTCTTTTAACGCACCCTGAGGCTCACCATTGGTAAAGGAATAAAGGTAACGAGATATGGAGTAATCACCAGACCATATAGCTTCGTAGTTCACTTTTCCGTCTTCAGAAGGTGAAATAGCAGGAGAATTATCATCCTGTTTTACGTGAAGTATTTTTACGTCTTTTCTTTCAGCAAAGTAGCCTACGCCGCCGTATCCTATTGCTTTTACATCCCTGGCAACAGCTTCTCCAAGCGCAGCAGTTCCCTGTAAAACCTGGGTAGAAGTTGCATAATCAATTTGCCTTCCGTTTTCATCTCTTCCAAGAACATGTTCTTTAAAGAATTCATAAGTACCGCTGGAATTTTCTCTGCCATAAAGAGTGATCGGCAAATCCGGTCCGCCGAGATCTTTCCAGTTTCTTATCTTACCGCTGAATATATCACTTACCTGTTTTACTGTGATATTATCAAATTTATTATCTGGATTAACGATAACCGCTAAACCATCTAGAGCAACTTCAAAAACTTTAGGTTCAACGCCTTTCGATCTTGCCGTTTCATATTCATTTTCCTTCAGTTCACGACTGGAAGTAGCCAGGTCCGTAGTTCCATTGAGAAGTGCGGCAACGCCTGTTCCCGAACCTCCCCCGGTTACCTGTATAGACACCCCGGGATTATTCTGCATATAAACCTCTGCCCATTTTTGTGCAAGATTTACCATAGTATCCGAGCCTTTAACCGTAATTACAGAGCGTACGATTCCGTCATCTTTTTTCTT
>JAWOIK010000153.1:0-2873 GCA_046484705.1 Ignavibacteriaceae bacterium
TTAATGCTGAATTCACAAACCTTCGAATGGGCACATATTAAACCTGTAAATATTTCAACAAACCCGTTCTATCTGAAGAATACGGTTTCTACCGATAATGAAGCCAATCCGGTCTATTCACACCTTCTTAACAGTAAGTACATTTCAACTCAATCTTATTATGGTGATGTAGAACTTGTCAAGCGAAATCCTGACGGCAACATTATCTGGAACGATACTATTTTTGGAAAGATTGACATGTTACGCATACTTATCGATAATCAGAATAATATTATTTGTACCGGTACCTTTAAAGATTCTATAATCGTAGATGAAAATAATTTTTTGCTCAGCAGCAGTTCATCACTCCAAAATTTTATTTTTAAGATTGATGAGAACGGAAATACACTCTGGTTAAAAAATCTTGAACAGCACTTTCAGAGCTTCTATACAATTTCTTCAGCAGTTCTTGATGACACCGGCAATATCTGGATAGCTGCTGATAATTTTGGAAACTCAACAATTTATAAATTCGATACTGAAGGAAACTTAATTACCAGTATTGAACAAATAAACGTTCGCGGCATCGGAGACATTTCTGTCGATAATACCGGATGCCTCTGGGTAACAGGTGTAGCTAATGGTTTTATTTCTCAATCGTTTAACGGACTTGATACCATTCCACCTTTTTCCTACAACGAATATGTTGTTAAATATTCATCTTCCGGTGAAGTGTTATGGATTGTATTTATTGAGGATATAACTTTTCAAAGATTCAGGATAGTTACTGATGAAACCGGATCCGCTTACCTGGCAGGCAATCTTTTTATATCAACATGGTTTGGAAATATTCAGGCAAACGCACCAGCTTGGGTTTATAGTTATTTCCTGACAAAAGTTGATCCCGATGGTAATTTTATCTGGCTGCATCAAACACCTTCCGGCTCTCCACCTGGTGACGCTGGTGTAGAAGGATCTAATTATCTTTATTGTAATCAAAATGGTTATGTGTATTTAACCGGATTCATGCGTAATCATCTTAATTATGGCAATGGAATTGTTCTGAACACTTACGGCAGCTATGATGCTTTTGTTTTAAAATATAATTCCGATGGCGAATTGATATGGGCTCTGAATGCCGGCAGTGCAGCTTATGATAAAGGCACTACGGTTACTGCAGATAAATACGGAAACTGCTACCTTGCAGGATTCGTCTCTGAGAACGCTGTGTTCGGAAATATAAACCTTGCTGGCGGCAATCTTAACCAGTTTATTACAAAAATTTCCGATGATGTGGTTCCAGTTGAACTTTCTACATTCACTGCCTCGGTTAATGGTAATTCAGTTACACTAAAATGGACTACATCGTCTGAGTTGAATAACCGGGGATTTGAGATTCAGAAATTGCAAAATTATAAAATTCCAAAATTATCCGAATGGATTCCTTCGGAACAAGATTGGATAACGGTTGGATTTGTGGAGGGCAAAGGTACTGCTGCCGGAGTTACTGATTACTCATTTGAAGATGTGGAGTTAGCTACTGGAATTTATTCTTATCGATTAAAGCAAATAGATTTTGACGGAACATTTCAATATTCTCCAACAGTTGATGTTGAGATCAGGATTCCTGAACAGTTTACTCTATTCCAGAATTATCCTAATCCGTTTAATCCAAACACTACGATAAGTTGGCAGTCCTCAGCAGACAGTTGGCAAACTTTAAAAGTTTATGACTTGCTCGGAAGAGAAGTTGCTACTCTAGTTGATGAGTACAAACCTGCGGGAAGTTATGAAGTTGAGTTTGATGCTTCAGAACTTACAAGCGGCATATATTATTACAAATTGAACACCGAATTCTTTACAGATGTAAAGAAGCTTCTGCTTATTAAATAGTAATTTTTTTAGGAGGACAGACAAATGAAACAATTCTTCTTCCTGTTGTTAATTCTTTTTCTTCATCTTTCACTGAGTGAGATGAATGCACAAACCGGATGGTACCAGCAAATCAGCGGAACAGAACAAGCCTTATATGGTATTCATTTTTCCGATGTTAATACAGGTACTGCAGTTGGTACATTCGGTACAATTCTGCGTACTACCGATGGAGGTAAAACATGGGCTGCACAGAACAGCGGCACTAATTCGCATTTTTTTGATGTAACTTTTTTTAACTCAGATACAGGAATTGTAGTAGGTATTGTTGGAACAATTTTCAGAACTACTAATGGTGGTGAAACATGGAACAGTCAAACCAGCGGAATTATCCCGGCGCTTTTTTCAGTTGACTTCCCTGATGCAAATAACGGAACTGCTGTTGGGCATACCGGTATAATGCTGAGAACAACAGACGGAGGAATTAACTGGATACAACAGCCTGACGCACCTACCACTCTGCGGGCAGTACACTTTGTGAATGTAAACAATGGTATTGCTGTTGGTGATAATGGACTTGTAATGCGCACTACTGATGGTGGTGTTAGCTGGGTTCAACAATATAGCGGCATCCAGATAAATCTGCATGGTGTTTATTTTACGGATATTAATACTGGGACAGTGGTTGGAGGAAGCAATTTAACAGGTGCAGGAATTTATAAGACTACCGATGGCGGTATTACCTGGACGCTTCAACATAGTATTCCAAACGAAGCACTGTCAGATGTACATTTCACGGACTCGCAATCCGGTACAGCCGTTGGATGGAGCGGAATAATATTAAATACTACAGATGGCGGTGCAACATGGATAAGCCAGACTAGTAATATTACAAATTCTTTGGTCTCTGTATTTTTTGTTAATTCGAACATCGGGTTTGCAGTTGGTGGGAGCTCGGCTATCGCAAGGATGAGGGTCTGATCCTCACCAATGACGAGAACCTGGTCGACATTCAGTTTGCG
>JAWOIK010000232.1:0-14422 GCA_046484705.1 Ignavibacteriaceae bacterium
AAAAATGCATTAACATCTAAACTAGATAATGCAATTGACAAATATAATGCCGGTGATTTCATTGCAGCCAAAAATATTTTAAATGCTTTCCTTAATCAACTCAACCAGTTTGTAACAGATGGATTAATTAGCTTAGCCGAAGCCCAGCCATTGATTGACTATGTTAACCAGATAATTGCTGCAATAAATTCTTCCTTATCAAAAGTGGAGGGTGAAAGAAATGAACAACTGCCGGAAGAATTTGCATTATACCAGAATTACCCCAATCCATTTAATCCATCAACCACAATCAACTGGCAATCGCCAATGGATGGCTGGCAGACATTGAAGATATATGACTTGCTCGGAAGAGAAACTGCAACACTGGTGGATGAATACAGGGCTGCCGGAAGCTATGAAGTAATGTTTGATGCAGCAGGATTATCGAGCGGAGTATATTTCTACACACTTCAGGCTAATGGATTCATTCAAAGCAAGAAGCTTTTGCTGATGAAGTGAGAGAAGTGTCATAAGGGTACAAAGGTATATTAGAATAACGGTTTAATTTGAGTTTAAAGATATACTATTTCGTATATACTTCTATCCCCTTATACAACTACAACTTCACATAGGCATTTTCAAATAATTTATAAACAAAAACCCGGTTTAGCCGGAAACATAAAGGAGGCTTTTATGCTATTTCAATTTCATTTAAAATGGAATTTCTGCCAATTGGGATTGATATTATTTTTTATGTCCACAAGTTCTTTCGCAGAAATATTCAATGGAGGTGTTGTACTTACTACTCAGGCAGAAGTAGATGCTTTTATTATTTACACAGAGGTAACCGGTAGTCTTACTTTAGATGGTAATGATATAACCAATCTTAACGGACTATCTAATCTTACATCGGTAGGATTTTTACTCATTTATAATACTGGTTTAACTAATCTTGACGGACTATCTAATCTTGCCTTTATTGAGGTGTACCTTGACATTTCAGATAATAGTTTTCTCATCAATGTTGATGGATTATCTAACCTATCTTCTGTCGGAGGTAATTTTTTGCGTATTTCCGGTAATGCTTCTTTAGATAATCTAGATGGTTTATCAGGGATTATATCTTACGAAAAGGATTTAATAATTGAAGATAATAGTTCCCTGTCAAAAATCGGATTTCCTAATCTTTCTTCTCTTGGGGGGACCTTACAATTATTGGATAACAATTCCTTGACTAATATAGAAGGATTATCCAACCTTACCTCTGTGGGCGGATCATTGTGGATTTATGGAAATGCTCTTACAAATCTTGACGGATTATCCAATCTTACCTCAGTTGGATCTATTTTATACATTGATTCTAATCCAAATCTGACAAGTTTTTGCGGGCTATACACTTTGCTAAATGGAGGCGGGCTTACTGGTGATTATATTGTGCTGAACAACTCTGTTAATCCAACAGAACAGGATATAATACAGGCAGGTCCTTGTTATCAATTTGTCTGCCCCTTTCAACAGGGTTATTGGAAGATTAATAACGACTGGCCAGCAGATGAATTAATGTTGGGCTCACAATCTTATTTACATTTAGAGCTGCTTAACATCCTCAATATGCCCGTTGGTGCAGGTAATAGAGCAGATGCAAGCCTTATCCTTGCAAAGCAGCTTATTGCAGTTAAGCTTAACATTGAAAACGGCGCAGACGTCCCGGAAGATGTAGAGACCTGGATAACCTCTTCTGATAATCTCATTGGCGGCAATTATATACCAATGAATATTCATCCAAAAACAGAATTGGGAAGTCAAATGATACAATTCGCTGATTCACTTGAAAGCTATAACAAAGGTGAACTAAATGGAGGATGTTCATTACCCAAATCAGAAATTACGGAAAAGAATAAGCTTTTACATGCAGTCCCAACTGATTTTGCATTGCATCAGAATTACCCAAATCCATTTAATCCGGCAACTATAATTAGCTGGCAGTCTCCAGTTGGCAGTTGGCAAACTCTTAAAATATATGATTTGCTTGGAAGAGAAATCACAACGCTTATTGATGAATATAAACCTGCAGGAAGTTATGAGGTTGAGTTCAATGCATCCTTACTTGCAAGCGGAACTTATTTCTACAGACTGTCTGCCGGATCATTCACATATACAAAGAAGCTTTTATTAATGAAGTAATAATCAATCAACAAAAGGAGGTCTTGTGAAACCATTTAATATTTTAACTGTTTATCTGCTTAGTATTTTTTTAAGCATAATTATTATCTCTGAAAGCTTTTCTCAAACGGGTACCATTATAGTAAATAAACTTACCAATCCATCAACCAGTGGTCTTGATTTTAATTTTGTAACCTCACCAACTTTAAAAATTAATTCCCCTGTAGTTTATAATTTTATGGCAGGAAGTGCTCAATTCGGACCTGCTCTCGATCAGACTGGTGTTACAGGTATTCTAGAGCTGGTTTATGGTGAAGGATGCAATGCTGCCGATTTTGCAGGGTTTGTTGCGGGAAATATAGCAGTAATTGACAGGGGAACTTGTTCATTTACTGATAAAGTGGTTAATGCACAAAATGCCGGAGCAATTGGTGTAATTATAATTAATAATCCAGGGGGAGCAGTCTTCGGTTTAGGTGGTGAAGATCCTTTTATAACAATCCCGTCTGTATCTGTAAGTTATAATGATGGTCAGATTATTAAATTGGAAAGCGGATTTGGATTGAATGCGACAATGAATAAAGAATTAGAAGATTTCACACTTCAGAATGGGGGAACAAAGATACTTAATAATGTTCCTGCTGGAATCTATTCAATCGGCGAAGAAGCCCAGCTTTTTGAAGGGATTGAATTATCGGATATTTTAATTTCAGATCCAAGCGGCGGCAGCAGTTCACAATTAAACTTTAGAAAAGTGTTTATTAATCTGGCAGCAGGCGAAACAGTCGAGGTCACTTTCATTTCCGATATAACGATAATTGAAAATTTATTAACTGATGTTGAGGATCTTCTTTTAAATGGCGTGCTCAATAGTGGTCAGGCAAATGCACTTACAGTTAAATTACAAAATACCAAAAATAAAGTTGATGAAGGACAAATATCTGCAGCCTTGAATCTGCTGAATGCATTTATTAACCAGGTGTCTGATTTTATCCAAAATGGATTACTAACCCCATCACAAGGTCAATCTTTGATTGATCAGGCAGAAGATCTTATAGATTTAATCACCGGAAGTCTGCCCAAAATTTCTGGCGATGATATTTTGGGAGATTTTGCTTTATTACAAAACTACCCTAACCCATTCAACCCAAGCACTACGATCAGTTGGCAGTCTCCTGTTGACAGTTGGCAAACACTTAAAATTTATGACTTACTCGGAAGAGAAATTGCAACTTTGGTTGATGAGTATAAACCGGCTGGAACTTATGAAGTTGAGTTTGATGCAGGTAATCTTGCAAGCGGAACTTATTTCTACAGACTATCTGCCGGATCATTTACAGAAACAAGAAAGCTTCTACTGATGAAGTAGGGGTGCGATGCAAATTTTATATTTACACTATTTTTCACTTTAATAAGTAAATGGTAAAAATTATGAAACAAAAAAAGAAATATAATCAGATTACAGTGTTGATAATTGCGATAGTTCTTTTTACAGGTTCATCAGAGTTTTTATACCCGGCATTTCCAGATGAGCCTCTAATTCTTCACCCTAACATTCAGGTTAGAACTGTAAGTGATGGTTTAATAACTCCGACATCTATGGTATTTATTGATGATGATGATATACTGGTGTTAGAGAAAAATACAGGAAGAGTGATGCGTGTATACAACGGGCAATTGCACAGTACGGTGCTTGATCTTTCGGTGAATTTTGCTTCTGAACGGGGACTACTGGGAATTGCACTTCATCCTGATTTTCTGACTAACGGGTTTGTTTATCTCTACTGGACTGAAAGTAATTCAGGCAGCGATTCAAATATTCCTGGTGAGACATCTTTATTTGGTAACCGTGTGGACCGATTTGTCTGGGATGGTTCAGTGCTAAATTTTGATCTGAACCTGATTCAAATTCGTGCTGTTCAGGCTGATGCGGATCAACCGCAAAGAGGCAACAATAATGGCGGAAAATTAAAATTCGGACCGGATAATAAATTATATATTTTTATAGGCGATGTTGGCAGGAGGGGGCAGTTGCAAAATTTACCCTGCGGTCCGACGGACGATTGTCCTGGTACTACTGTTCCCGATGATCAGTTTGGTGGTCCCGAACCGGATGATGCTCATCTTACAGGTGTAGTCCTTCGTCTCAATGATGATGGCAGCACACCTGAGGATAATCCATTTTATTCTGTTGGTTCAGCGACAGGCGGTGAAATCGGCGGAAATATTCAGAAGATATTTTCATATGGTCATCGCAATTCATTCGGTATGGACTTCGATCCTTACTCCGGTATTCTATGGTTGGCCGAAAACGGGGATGACTCATTTTCTGAGATTAATCGGGTTCTTCCCGGTATGAACGGAGGCTGGGTACAGGTTATGGGACCTCTTCAACGTATAGATCAATACAAAAATATTGAAACAAGTTTTGCTTATTTTGGGCTTCAGCAAATTCGATGGTCTCCTGAGAATATTGCAGGTTCACCGGATGAAGCTCTATCACAACTTTTTAAGTTACCGGGTTCTTATTATGGTGATCCGGAATTTAGCTGGAAATATGAAGTCGCTCCGGCGGGAATAGGTTTTCTGAAAGGTCGCAGTTTGGGAGCCAGGTTCGAGGGGAATCTTTTTGTTGGTACAGCCGGAGATCCTCTCTCAGGTGGTTATCTCTTTCGCTTTAAATTAACAGGTAATCGAAGAAAAATAGCTGTAGAAGACCGACGGCTTCATGATCGTGTTGCAGATAATTTAGATAAGTGGGATTTAACTGAAAGTGAAAGTATACTTTTCGGAAAAGATTTCGGAATATTGACTGACATTCAGACTGCTCCCAATGGAAATTTATATGTCTTATCACTATCCAATGGCGCAATCTATGAAGTTTTCCATACCTCACAAGGTAGTGGTAACAAATTTGCTTTAAGTTCAGATGGTATCCAACCATTAGATTATGAGCTATTACAGAATTATCCCAATCCTTTTAACCCAAGCACTACAATCAGTTGGCAGTCTCCTGTAGACAGTTGGCAAACACTTAAAATTTATGACTTACTCGGAAGAGAAATTGCAACTTTGGTTGATGAGGAAAAGCCAGCTGGAACTTATGAGATTAATTTCGATGCGAGCGGATTACCAAGCGGAATTTATTTTTACAAAATTCAATTGGGAAATTTCATTGAAACAAAAAAGATGATTTTAATTCGTTAGTTTCATCAGCACTTCGTTTATAGGAAATATTAGTTGATCTAAAGAACTAATTGACATATTTTATTTTTTAAAAAGTAATAACCGCTCAGAATAGAGCGGTTATTACAACCGATTATTGATCAGCGTTCGGTTCATCGACTGAAACCTGTTTTGTTACGAGGCACATCAATCTGACATTTTTTATTCTTAATTTTTCAGATTTTGGAAAATCAAAATCCTCAAATGCAGGTTTACCAAGATAAACCAAAGCACTTACTTCATTTGCAGTCAGCTCCGCAAATAAATTCCTTAATCCTGAAGGAAATTTTTCAGAACTTATTTTTAGATCAGTAGATCCATCTGACCAGCCGTGTACCATAATGTTCCTGAACACCTGAGATTCCTTATAGGGTTCACTCCTATCAGCCTGACTGCTTGAGGTTCCATAGATCCTGATGGATCCAATTGCACGTTTATTTATACCGGAAATCAGATAAGTATCCTTTGTTGAGTTACCAAGATATACCATCTGTGCGGAATGCATTGCATTGTCTACATCTATAAAATCAATAACCGCAAAAAGTAGTTTGTATCCTGTCTTTTTGGGTGTATTAACATTTATTGTAAGACCTTTGGCATGATATATCCAACTGACTGTATAATTTGTCAGTTCGGGTAAATTCTCATACAATCTGAACGGATGAGAAATGTCCGGGGCGGTTTTCTTGGATTCAAGTGTTTCGGCACTTGTTTCCGGAAAAAGAGGTGATATTTCCTGCCCGCTATCTGCACAACCGATAAACAATAGCGGCAAAGAAACTGCGAAGAGAAAAAACAATGTTTTCATTTTAGTACTCCTTAAAATTTGTTGAAAATAATTTGTTAAAAGAACCACTGCCAATTAACAAAATAATTTCAGGGAGTACTTAGCAACTATGTTACAAATTATTGTAGAATTGTTTCAAAGAATAACACCTATGTTACAATCGCTTGTACAAATGTTGCATGTAATTAAATCGCGTAGTTTTTAAGGTGTTCTTCAAGATAGTGTTCTGAAGATTGAATCGAAGAAAAGTTTTTTTAAGGAACAGGTAATTGTTATTTCAATTCCCCGGTTAATTTGCCTTTATATTCTGTAGGTGAGCATCCAAATTTCTTCCTGAAACATTTTGTAAAATAGTTTGGAGTATTTAAACCGGTTGAATATGCAATTTCCGAAATTGATCCGGAACTCTCTCTAGTCAAAAGATAAATACCCCTGCTGTTAAATGGCAGGGGTCCGCTTATTAGTTTAGAAGTTATTTCTTTAATTGATTTTTTATTTTATCTTATTACCAACCTTTTCTATAATCAGTCAGAGTAAAACTTTATATGAATTTTTCTTACAGGAGATACAATCTGCCTGTTGTTCTGGTAATCATGTGCGCAGCTATTGTATCTGCTCAGCCCGATAATATCAGGTTCGAGCATTTTACAACTGATGACGGGTTATCGAGCAATCATACTTCATATATTTTCCAGGACAGCAAAGGTTTTTTATGGATCACGACAGAAGACGGCATAAACCGGTATGATGGTTATAAGTTCAAACATTATAAACATATCCCCGGAAATATAAACTCACTCAGTGATTATGCTGCTACACACATTCTTGAAGATTCAAAAGGCCTGTTCTGGATTTCCACGCGAGAAGGGTTAAATGTTTTTGATCCGTCAACGGAAAAATTTACACATTATAAACCTTTGAAAGGTGATTCTGCTTCTCTAAGCAATGAAAAAATAGTGTATACTGCCGAAGATAAGTTTGGGAATATCTGGGTTGGCACACGAAACGGATTAAATCTCTTTCACCCGGAAGCAAATTCATTTACAGTTTTTACTAATAACCCTGATGATAAACATAGCCTTAGTTTTAACTATGTAACATCTTTCTTTAACGATTCAAAAGGAAATTTTTGGATTGGGACACAAAGAGGACTGAATAAATTCAACTATGACAGTAAAAGTTTTGAGGTTTACTCTTTTGATCAACAGAATCCTGAAAGTTTAAGCGGAAACCTTATTACATGTTTCCTGGAAGATTCAAAAGGTAATCTGTGGATTGGTACATCATCCGGTTTAAATAAACTTTTATACTTTGTAAATGATGTTCCCGTGTTCAAAAGGTATTTGTACAATGCATCCGATGAGAATTCGTTGAGTAATAATAACATCAGGTCAATTGCCGAGGATAGTAAGGGAAACCTTTGGATCGGAACTTTAGGCGGCGGTATAAATATTTTTAATACTGCTGAAAAACAATTTACAAGATATTTGCATAATGAAGATGACAATACAAGTCTAAGCGACAATATCATCTTTTCAATTCTAATAGATAAGAATGATAATGTCTGGATCGGGACATACGAGAATGGTATAAACAAATACAGTCCAACCCGGGAAAGATTCATTTATTTTCAGCCGCAGCCGGATACAAAGAGCAAGGCTGCCGGAAATAACATTACTGCGATGATGATTGATAACAATACTAATCTATGGCTTGGAACAGAAGACGATGGAATAAAAGTCTACAGAAGGGATTTATTGTTTATTGAAAGTAATCCGCTTTACGAATTCAAATCCGGTATTAATAAAAAAGAAACATTGAGCAGCAACAACATAACTTCAATTGTTCAGGATGATAATGGAAAAATATTTATCGGCACTTTCGGCGGAGGATTAAACGTCTATGATCCCGATTCCAGAACATTTGAAGTATTCAGATACAACCGGAACGATCCCGGTTCACTTGGAAATGATTTTATTCACACAGTTTATAAAGATTCTGAAAATACAATATGGATCGGCACTGGTCTTGCCGGATTAAACAGGTTTGATGATAAGACCGGATCATTTAAAAGATACAGGGATAACATTAAATCACCCGACGATCCAAAATATTTAAACTCACCTGAGGTTACTTCTGTTTGTGAAGATAATGAGGGATATTTATGGGTTGGAACAACTACCGGAGGTCTGAGCAGGTTTGATCCGAAGTCAGAAACGTTCACACATTTCAAACATGAACAGCAGGACGCAAGAAGCATCAGCAGCAATAGAATTGTATCCTTACATTATGACAAACAAAACAGTTTATGGATTGGGACTTTTGGCGGCGGCTTAAATTTATTTAATAAAGTGGACAATACTTTTATACATTATCAGGAAAAGGATGGACTGCCTGATAATACCATAAAGGCAATATGTGATGACAATGAAGGTAATTTGTATCTAACCACCTCAAATGGTATTTCTATATTTAATCCCGATCAAAAAATATTTAAGAATTACGATGAAAGTGATGGACTCCAGGGAAAAGATTTTAATCAGGGCTCTATGGTCAGGGATTCAATTTCCAACACTGTTTATTTCGGGGGTATTAAGGGTCTAAATATTTATTCTGCCGAATTAGATTATGTATCTGTAGTACCTCCGGAAATTGCTTTAACAGAATTTAAAATTTTTGATACACCGGTTTTACATAATTATCCCTCTCTCTCAAAAAAGGAAATAAATGCCAATGATAAAGTTGTTTTATCACATAGTGATAATATTATTTCCTTTGAATACGCTGCATTGGACTATACCAGTCCGACTAAAAATCAATATGCTTATAAGCTTGAAGGATTTGATAAAGATTGGATATATGCCGGTAATAAAAGAGAAGTGTCATACACAAATTTAGATCCCGGCAGTTATATCTTTAAAGTAAAAGCATCAAACAAGGATGGATTATGGAATGAAACCGGACTTTCCGTTCCGTTTATAATTGAACCGCCTTTCTGGAAGACTTGGTGGGCATATTCTGTTTATGTCTTGCTGATTGCTGCGGGATTTTTATCAATAAGAAGATATGAACTAAACAGAATTCATCTTAGAAATAAATTAAGGCTTAAAGAGTTTGAATCAACAAATCTTCTTGAAGTCAATAAGATTAAATCCACATTCTTTGCAAATATCTCTCACGAGTTCAGAACCCCGTTAACAATAATTCTTGGTTCACTTGAAAAGTTAAAAAAGGATATGATCGGTACATCGGATATCAAAGAATTTGAAGTAATGAAAAGAAACGCTTTCCGGCTTCTGCAATTAATTAATCAGCTTTTGGAATTATCAAAAATAGAATCCGGCAATGTGAAGCTGGGCGTAACTGAAAATGATATTGTCATATTCATTAAACGGATTGCGGCATCCTTTACTTCACTCGCATACCAGAAAAATCAAACCATCTTTTTTAACGGTACTGAAATAGAAAATGCCGGTGTAAATGAAGAAATACTTCTTTACTTCGATAAGAAAAAATTAGAAACTGTTTTCTATAATCTGCTTTCAAATGCAATTAAATTTTCTCCTGAAGGAGAAACACTGAAAATTAAAATATTTAAGCAGGATGAGTTCATAAAAATTGATTTTGTTAACACCGGAATAGAAATTCCAACTGAAAAATTTAACAGAGTATTTGACAGATTCTACCAGGTTGAAGACAGCGGTTCAAGGAATTTTGAAGGAACCGGGATAGGACTCGCCCTTGCGAAAGAATACTTAGAACTCCATAAAGGTAAAATAGAAGTTGAAAGCGGTAACAATGAAACAACCTTTAGTGTTTATTTGCGATCGGGAAATTCTCACTTCAATCCTGATCAAATAAATAGTGATGGAACCGAAGAGCATACTTTTATAACAGAGGTTGATATACCACAGATCTTTGTTCCGGAAACTTTGGAATCCGAATCAGTTGAAGTCGATAGAACATCAATACTAATTGTTGAAGATAATTTTGACCTGAGAGAAATGATAAAAGAAAATCTAAAAAACTATTATTTAGTATTAGAAGCTGATAATGGTAAAACCGGCTTTGCAATCGCAGAGGAAAAAATACCTGATTTAATAATAAGCGACATAATGATGCCGGAAATGAATGGTTATGAACTCTCAAGGTTAATAAAGAGCAATGAAAAAACGAATCATATTCCGGTTATACTTTTGACAGCAAAAGCTTCAACAGAAGATAAAATTGAAGGGTTGGAAACAGGTGCCGATGACTATCTTATAAAACCATTCAATGAACAGGAATTGAAAATCCGGGTAAGGAATCTCATCAAAATCCGTCAGCAAATGAGAGAAAAATATCAGTCTCAAATGCTTATTAAGCCAAATGATGTTCTTGTTCCATCTGCACAGAAGGTGTTTATTAGTAATCTGACTTCAATCATAGAAAAAAATATTTCAAACGAACAGTTTTCTGTTGAAATTTTATGTCAGAAAATAGGTATGAGCCGTGCACAGCTTCATAGAAAAATAAAAGCGGTAACAAACCAGTCCACATCTGAATTCATCAGAAATTTTAAACTTCGGCGGGCAGCAGAACTACTTAAACAGGATGCAGGAAACATAGCTGAAATTTGCTATATGGTTGGATTTAACAGTCAGAATTATTTTACCAAAATGTTTCATAATCTGTATGGCAAAACTCCTCTGGAATATAAAAAGGAGCACACAAAATAATTGCACTTATCAACTCTCTCTTCATCTTATTAAAAAATTCTATCCTTTGAAACATATCTTCTAAAAATTGAGACAACAGTGGGATATTTCACACTTATTCCGGAATAAATTACTCCAAAGAATTTTATCAATAATATTTAATTGAGGAGTAACTAATATGATTTTATGGAAATACTTAATTGCTTTAGCATCCATTTTTTTGCTGCCGGTTTCTCTTGTTGCACAGGTACCTGGCACATTATGGACGAAAACTTTAGGCGGTAACCTGGGTGAACAGGGATATGATATTCAGCAAACTTCGGATGGCGGTTTTATTGCCGCCGGACATACTTATTCATTTGGAGCAGGTGCCGGTGATGCCTGGCTTATCCGTACAAACTTCAATGGTGATACACTCTGGGCTCACACTTATGGTACAGGAGGCGGAAGTTTTGAGACTGCACATTCAGTACATCAAACTTCTGATGATGGATTTATTTTTGCCGGTTCTGTTTTTGCCGGATCAAGCAGTAATGTCTATTTAGTTAAAACAAATGCTGATGGTGTTGCTGAGTGGACACAAACCATTGGCGGATTTGATACCGATAATGCATATTCCGTTCTTCAAACAGATGATGGAGGATATATTATCTGCGGTGATACCCGTTCCTTCCATAACGGTTTTGGATCTAGCGTATGGTTAATCAGAACTAATTCCATTGGTGATACACTATGGACAAGGGTGTACGGCGGAAGCAGCTATCAGGGAGGTAAATCAATCAAGCAAACCTCTGACGATGGTTTTATAATTACCGGTTCCTATAACAATGGCGGTCCAACTACAACAGAAGTATGGCTGCTGAAAACTGATGTAAATGGTGATACCCTATGGACAAAAACTTTTGGAGGTGACGGATCACAGGACGGTTATGATGTTTTGCAAACCAATGACGGCGGATATTTAATTGCCGGCTCAAAAAGCTGGGCGGAGATATGGCTGATAAGAACAGATTCAACCGGAGATACTTTATGGACAAAAACATATCCCGGCTCCATTGAGCGCGGTAATTGTTTATCCCACGCTTCTGATGGCGGATTCATTATTACCGGATCGAATATTAATAGTGACCTTCTTGTAATTCGTACAGATGAAAATGGTGATCTTCTATGGAGTAATACTTATGGAGGAGGCAATTATGATGTTGGAAGTGCTGTAATTCAGGTTACCGGCGGAGGTTACATTGTATGTGGATCAACTGAATCTTCCGGTGCCGGAAATTCTGACATCTGGCTTGTGCGCATTGATTCAGACGGAACAACTTCAGTTAATGAAGAGCCGGCTTTGGTCGATCAATTTCAGCTTAATCAAAATTATCCAAATCCTTTCAATCCAGGCACTACTATCAGTTGGCAGTCGCCAGTCAGCAGTTGGCAAACTCTTATAGTTTATGATTTGCTTGGAAGAGAAGTTGCTGCTCTTGTTGATGAGTACAAACCAGCAGGAAGATATGAAGTTGAGTTTGATGCTTCGGGTTTATCAAGCGGAGTATATTATTACAGACTATCATCAGAACAGTTTACTCAAACAATGAAAGCAATATTATTGAAATAAAAATCAGAATTATATCCGCGGCATTTAAACAACAAAAACTCTTGCAATATCAACTAGCAGGGAAGGATTATTCATTAATGCCGTTGTAAATACTTTGCCAAGTGTCCGTTTCTCTACAGGGATTTTTAAGACGGAATGTGCAATGTTGTTAAACTTATCATCCGAAAAGTTGTAGATGCCCTCTTTAATCCGGTTAAAGGTTTCATGACGTTTGCCAAGTCTGTCATGCCATGCTTTGTCATAAGTTAAAATATGGTCTGGCTTGTTCATTTTAACGGCTTGTCCGGCAATTAAACCGGCAATTTTTCCGCCGATCATTCCGCTGGCAATACCGCCGCCGCTAAGCGGATTAACCTGTCGTGCAGCATCACCGACAAGCATAATTCCGGGTGCGGATATTTTATCAAGAGTAATTGAGCAGGGAACGCCGCCTGCAATTTTTGTTAACACCGGTACATTGGGATAATGTTTACTCATAAAATCATCCAGGAATGATTGTGCGGATTTTTTCTTTCCGATCATTCCGCTTACACCGAGTCCGATGTTTGCTTTGTTATGTCCTTTTGGAAAAATCCAGAAGTAACCTTGCGGGGCATACTCCTGACCGAAATAAAAGTATAAAGTATTTTGGTCAACAGGAATATTTGCGGCAGTAATCTGAACAGCACTTTCCATGTCGCGGAAGTCAATGTGAGTTTTTAATCCAGCCCATCTGCCGACTCTTGATTCGACGCCGTCTGCAGCAATAACAACTTTAGCATAAACTTCGTATTGATCGCCCTGATACTCATATTTTACTCCGCTTACTTTCCCGTTATCAAAAAGTAAATCATTTACATAAGCTCTTGTTAGTATTTCTACTCCGGCATCTGCAGCAGTTCTCGCAAGTTCATAATCAAAAATTCTGCGTTCAAGAACATAACCTGCTTCTCCAAAGTCAATGATAACTTCATTTCCATCCGGCGCATTAAATGAAAACTTACTGATCTTAGCAGCAATCCATTTGTCATCACTTGGAATAAATTCTTCCACACCCGGTTTGCTGATTGCTTCACCGCATCGCACGGGATAACCTACATCACGGTCTTTTTCCAGCATCAGTACGGAAACACCTTGCTCAGCAGCAAATCGTGCAGCCATACTTCCGGCGGGTCCGGCACCAACTACTATTATGTCGTATTCTTTTTTCATTCGATCGTTCTATTTTTCAGAAAACAAATCATTAACTTCGTATCATTGCAAAGTAGGCAAAGAGCAATAGGCAGTATACAATTATTTAATTTTTTCATTTTTTCTTAAATACTTTTCCGGATATTCTATCATATGATTTAATAACTTTCCAACTTCTTCAGATTTCTTCATCAATCGGGAATAGTCACCTTTATTTATATAACCACACTCATAAGAAAAATCTAACCAAACCTGAGTTTCTGAATTTTCCATATCTGCATCCGAAGATTTTGATACAAAATAAGCCTGGTATTTTCTTTTCCTATAAGCTTCTGAGATACAAGTACAAACTGATCTTGATGACCTTCTGATTTGGTCGGTTAGTGAATAGGTCTCTTCTTTGGGAAATGTTTTTGAGATTTCAAAAATCTCCATTGCTAATTCAAATGCTTTTTTATAAACAGTTAAATCCCGAAAAGACAAATTCACTTTTTATACTCCTGTTATGAAAATTATTGCCTATTGCTCTTTTCTTACTGCCTATTGTTTACTTTCCTTTGCCTACTGTTCTTTGCATACTGCCTACTTAGCAAGCACACCTTCCTTATTAAACTTAATCACTTCAATAGGACAAGACCACACACACTTTGAACAATTTGTACACCTCGGATCGATTATAAATATTTCAGCTTCTTTCATTTCAATTGCATCTTCAGGACAAACACCTACGCAGCATCCGCAAAAGTCACATTTATCCGGAAGGATTTCTATCATCAGTTTGCCGGTTTT
>JAWOIK010000277.1:0-27282 GCA_046484705.1 Ignavibacteriaceae bacterium
GAAGGTATAAAGACGTGACAAGAACTATATCAGGAGTTTACAGCAGTGAATACTCAAAAGATGACGAACTATTTGAGCAGGTTCGCAAAATGACGGACGAATTTGCAAAGCAGGAAGGTCGTCGTCCAAGAATTATGATTGCAAAAATGGGACAGGATGGACATGACCGCGGAGCCAAAGTTGTTGCAACAGCTTATGCCGATATGGGATTTGATGTTGATGTTGGTCCGTTATTCCAGACTCCTGAGGAGACGGCACAGCAGGCAGTTGAAAATGATGTCCACGTTGTTGGAATGAGTTCACTTGCAGCCGGTCATAAAACACTACTACCGCAGCTAGTTGAAGAATTAAATAAGCTTGGAAGAGAAGATATAATTGTTATTTGCGGCGGCGTTATTCCCTCACAGGATTATGATTTTCTTTATGAACATGGTGCTTCAGCTATATTTGGTCCCGGTACAAAAATTCCTGCTGCTGGGATTAAGATTATGGAGTTGATAAAAGAACGATTTTAAGAAAATAGCACGAAGATTACGCGGATGCAACTGATTTTCGCTGATCAGAACTGTGCAATTTTATTTTATCAGTGAAATCAGCGTACCTTAGATTCTGATATGAAAAAACAAAAACCAAATACTTATAAACCCGACTGGACACCTGAAAATGCTGGCGATGAATTTGCCGTGCGAGTTGTTAAGGGAAAGCAAAGTTCAACTTCAGGTTTAAGTTCAAGTAAAACAGAAAAGGAATTGAAAAGGAAACATCTTTCTGTTGATGAATATGTTAAAGGCGTTTTAAAGTTTGATAGAAATATTCTTGCACGCACAATAACATTAATTGAGAGCAACAGCCCTAACCATCACCATATTGCACAGGAAGTTTTAAAGAAGCTGCTTCCTTACTCAGGCAAATCATTACGAATTGGAATTACCGGTGTTCCCGGTGCCGGCAAAAGTACATTGATTGAAGCACTTGGAATGCATCTTATTAAGCAGGGACATAAAGTCGCCGTGCTAACAGTTGATCCAAGCAGCACTGTAACCAAAGGCAGTATTCTTGGCGATAAAACAAGAATGGAAAATCTTTCCAAAGAAAAAAATTGTTTTATACGTCCTTCTCCTTCAGGTGGAACTCTTGGTGGTGTTACGAGGAAAAGTCGTGAGACAATTACAGTTTGTGAAGCTGCCGGATTTGATATCATACTTATTGAAACTGTTGGGGTCGGACAGAGTGAAGTTACTGTTCGCTCAATGGTTGATTTCTTTTTACTTGTTCTAATTGCCGGCGGCGGTGATGAATTACAAGGTATCAAACGAGGCATAATGGAATTGACAGATGCAATTCTTATCAACAAAGCTGACGGCGATAACGAAAAGCAAGCAAATATTGCGAGATCAGATTATAACAATGCTCTTCACTACCTTCAGCCTGCAACCAAAGGATGGACATCGCAGGCTTATACCGGCTCTGCATTAACCGGAAAAGGAATTCCTGATTTATGGGAGGTGATCCAAAAGTTTGAGAAGACCATTAAACTATCCGGTATATTTGAACAGCGCAGAAAAGAGCAATCAATCGAATGGGTTTTCAGAATGATTGAAGATTCTTTGCGTGATGAGTTTTATAATAATGAAAAAATTCAGAAAGCAATCACTTCCATGAAAGAAGAAATTGCAAAAGATAAAATAACTCCGACTCTTGCCGCAGAAAAACTATTAAAGATTTTTAAATCTTAATTTTGTCTGATTTACTTTAAAGGATCTACTACATCAGAAACCATCTCCGTCAAAATCACTGCCTTCTTCCCTGGCTTCACGTTCTCTTTTCTGATGATTGATGTTAAATCTTATGTTCATCATTACCATGGGTGATTCACGTGTAAAATAATTGTAGTTGTAAAAATTCAACCCTTCCGAAGTGAATTCGTGCTTGGCTGTTCCCAGAACATCCCGAACCTGTAAAGTTAAGGTTAACAATCTTTCAAAGAGATCCTGCTTTAATGCCAGATCAGTAGAAAAATAGCCTTCTCTTCTGCCTTGTGAAGAAATACTGGGACTGTTATATCTTGCATTCACCTGCAATTGGGTGGTGTTGGTGATCCGGAACATATTGTTCAATCTTGTCTGCCAGTTAAAACTTTCCCGGGAAAATTCTTCCTCATAAAGTACTCCTTCAACTTTATAATTATAAATATTTCCCATCAGGTTTACATTCCAGAATTCATAAATATCGAACAACAGCATGATTTCAGATCCAAGTGAATAATCCTTTCCTATATTTTCAACGGTGTTTAATGTTACATCATCGGAATAAACCGATCTTATTCTTTCGATTTTGTTTTTTGTCATCTTATAATAAACCTCTGTTGAAAGCGATAAATTTCCGAAGTAAGTTTGAACCGCAAGTTCATAAGAATCTATATACTCCGGCTCAAGTGCGGGGTTACCCCGTCGTACATTATTTGCATCCATCCAGGTATCAAACGGTTCAAGCTGCCAGCCGCGAGGCCGCTCAATTCTTCTTGTGTAACTTGTCATTAACTGCTTGCCTTTATCAAATTCAAATGAGCCATGTACCGATGGAAAGTAATCCCATCTGTTAATCTTATAATCCTGATCCAGCAATGGTAATTCGATAGTTCTGTAAGTGTACTCGCTTCTTAAGCCTGCCTGCAAACCTAAATTATTCCATGTATTAGATATTATAGAATATAGTGCGTGTTCACTTCGTGTATATTCAGTTGTATATGAAAATTCCGGTTGATTTTCATAAATACCTGATTCCGAGTTGTATTCAAGCAGGCCAGTACTTTCTTCAGAGATATCGATCTGACCCTGATAACCTGATTCAAACTTAAATGATTTTGAGAATGGGAGTACATAATCTATTTTACCTCTAAGATCTGAGGAAGGTCCTTTTTCGGTTGTCCATCTGCCATCAAATTGAAAACTGTCCTCAAGCTCAAAAGATTTTGTGTACTCATCAGCTTCATTAGCACTGAAAACAATTTCACTGCTGAGCTGATGACCATCAAGATTAAACTTATGGAGATAATTTGTATTCAACGCAAAGAAAGATGATTGGCGTAATCGTTCAGCCCGGCTAATATAATTAAACTGCTGTGGATCGTTCTGACTCCATTGAACATAGTTAAGCAATGAACTATTCTGCGATTCCCTGTGACCTAATCTTCCGCCCAAACTAATTATATTGAACTGTCCTAAACGAAACTCAACACCGGCTCTGGCGCTGTATGAAATTCTTCCTCTCTCCCGGTCACCAAATGAATTAATATAATTTGTATTCTGCTCTGTTTGAAAAATGTTTTCATGTCTCCGGTTACCGGGTGAAAAGCGATTATTGTAATCAATACCAAAGTGAGAACTGAAATTGTTTTCGGTATATTCAATTAAAAAATCACCACCGTATTTATCATTTAACCCGGCATTCGCATTAATAACCCCGCTAAAGCCGGCTCTTCTGTTTTGATTAAGTACTATATTAATTATTCCTGCCGTACCTTCTGGATCATGTTTTGCGGATGGATTAGTTATTATTTCAATTGTGGATATCGAACTTGCAGGTATTTGCTGAAGAATATCCTGAGCATCTAAAACAGAGGGACGACCATCAATTAAAACTGTGAAACTGCCGCTGCCTCTAAGACTTACATTGCCATCAACATCAACTGTAACTGACGGAATATTTTCAAGTATATCAACTGCATCACCTGATATTACAGTCTGCATCTGTTCAACATCTATTACCTTCTTATCTATCTGGTAGCTTACCGGTGATCTTTGCCCCTCTATAACAACTTCCTCAAGATCTATTTCGGATGGAGTAATTAAAATTTCACCCAGACTGATGCTCATATTTTGGGGTGTAAGGTTAACTTCAAATCTTCGGTCTTCAAAACCCATGAATCGAACATCAAGCAGATATAAACCTGGAGCTATTTGACTCAGGTTAAAGTATCCGTTTTCATTGGTTATTCCACCGGTAACAACTGTTGTGTCGCTAACGGATAAGAGTACAATGTTTGAGTATTCTATAGGGATACGGGTTTGGGAATCAAGCACTCTTCCGGAAATTATTCCATTACCTGATCTTTGCTTTTGAGTTTCATCCTGTGAATACAAATATTTCAGCTCTGACATGATTATTAGAATTAAAATCATTAGTACTTTATGCATATAATTCCTGCTTTTGGTTGATGAATTAACAGTGTATAAAATCGATTTTTTCCGGGAGCGCAGTAAGTAATTTGCTCAATCTGATTTTAATATAAAATGATTAATAGATTGATGCAATCTAAATCCAAAGACTCGATTAGAATAAACGATACAGTTGAGGAAAAATTACATAATGCAGGTAACTAAATTTAAAATTCTTCCATCTCATCATCATCACGCTGTCTTCTTTCCCTATCGCGGTTATTATTTCCCGGATTCAATCTGAAAGAAATACCAAGATATGCGACACGTGATTCCATTTTTCTGTAGGAAGTAGTTAAAAAATTCGGACCGAAAGTTTCCGATTCCCATTTTCTTGTATTAAAAACATCGCTCACTCTGAATGTAAGTGAAAGCTGACCGTCCATAAAATCTTTCTTTACAGCCACATCTGTTGTGAACTGCTCTTTTGTACTTCCCTGCAGATATACAGAAGGGGCATTGTAATTTATATTCACCTGGAAATTGAAATCTTTAGAGGGCATAAATGTAGTATTAAGTTTCCCCAGCCAACTGTAATCATTGGATTGAAGGTTAAAACCTTCAAATTCATTTCTGAAATAAGTGAAGCTTGCATTTGTTCTTAACCAATCAAAAGCAGGGACAGTTGCTGTTAATTCTAATCCATACGAAATATTTTTTGCAAGATTACGCCAGGTTGATTCGGTAACTCCATCCTCTCTAACAATAATATAGCGGGTAATTGCATCCTGTGTATTCCGGTAAAAAATTGATGACGTAACAGCACTTCTGCCGAATAATTTTGAATAGCCTAATTCAAGTGCATTTATATATTCCGGGTTCAGCTCAGGATTACCGTAACTGATATTAAGCGAATCCGACCTGTCAACATATGGATTGAGTCTCCAGTTATTTGGTCTTTCAACTCTGCGGCTGTAACTCAACTGAACCTCCTGTTGGACAGGGAGTGCCTGCACAAGGTGTATAGTAGGATAAATTGCAAAGTACGAATTTGTAAACGAGGTTGATGTTAACAATTCGGCACCAGTAATTTCAGCCTGTTCAGCTCTTATGCCTAGCTGGTAACTAAAATCTTTTAAGCTGTTTGAATAAATTCCATAAACTGCGTAAATATTTTCTTTATAATCAAAGTCAGTTTTTCTGGCTAAATTATTTATCCATTCGTCGGATATGTAATCAAAATCGAGATAATCATTTTTTGAATTGAAGTTTTTTATAGTAGTTTTAAACCCGGTTTCAATTCTTCCGATTCCTTCAATAGGATTAATGTAATTTGATTGAATAGTCCACTGCTGATTTTTATTTTGTGACAAACCTCTTTGCAGGAGATCAGGTTCGCCTGATGGTGTAAGATCGGTATTAAAATTCTTCTGTATAAAATCTTCATTTCTTTTCATTGCAAAGTCGGCGAACACAATATCTCCGGTTAATTCTGCGCCTTTTTTCTCATAAGTTCTTTTGTAACTTAAAGTGTAATTTTGTCCGTTCATATTTCTGTCTGCATCACTTGAACGTTCAAAGTACCTTGTAATTTCATTTAAGGAATTAAAATTTTTATTTGTTACGAAACTGTTGTTATCAAAGCCAAAAGCTCTTGAACGGACGGACAATGTGATGGTATTGAAATTATCTGGAATAAAATCCATACCGGTAGTGAAATTATAACCGGAACGATCAAAAAGACCTGAGTTTACCTGATCTAAATATGAAATGTTATTGTTAAAATTATTAGTCCGGTATGATGTGCCTTCATTTTCTGATCTATACATCCTTGTATCAAAGGAGCCAAAAAAGTTAAGCATATCTGAACGGTAGTTAACATTCAAAGATCCGTTATATTTATCACCAGTACCTGCCGTAGCACTTATGCTGCCGTTGAATCCGCCTGCAACTCTTTTTTTAAGGATAATATTCAGGATACCGCCAGTACCTTCAGGATCATACCTGGCAGATGGATTTGTTACAAGTTCAATCGATTCAATATCGCTTGCGGGAATGTTTGATAAAATATCTCCGCTTCCCAATCCAAGCAGTTCGCTTGGTTTTCCATCAATCAAAATCCTGATATTCTGATTTCCTCTGTAACTTACATTTCCGTCAACATCAACGGTAACTGAAGGAATATTCTGAACCACATCTACCCCAGTTCCGCCTATTGTTGTCAGGTCTTTTTCCACATTAATAATTTTTTTATCAAGATTGTTAATTATCATATCTCTCTCACCGGTAACAATAACATTTCCAAGTTCTATAAAACTTTCATCCAGACTCAAAATTCCAAGATCAATTTGTTTCGATTGCGGTGTTAAACGAATTGAATCAACTACCAAATCCGAATAACCTATATATGAAGCTCTGAGGAAGTACATTCCAAACCGCAGTTTGTCTAATACAAATTTGCCGTCACTATCTGAAATTGTACCAGCTACCATTGAGGAATCCCTCATAGAGAATAGTACAACATTTCCATATTCAATTTTTTGTTTGGTCTGGTTATCAATTATTTGTCCGGTTAATATACATTCCGGAATTGTCATCTGATTGTTTTGACGGTTAGGATTAGTTTGTGAATAAGTAAGATTAACCGATATGATTACAAATAAAAAAATTAATAATTTTTTTAGTGATTTATTTTCCATACTCAACATTTTTTTTAATATATATTATTACAAATAAACTAAAATTTAGACAAATAAAATAAGCAAATAGTTTAAGCATTAGATAAATATAATTGAGGAAGGTTTCCTCTTAGTTCATCAAACTTTGCGGGTAATAATGGGTAGGTGAATGATTACACCGTTAATCAAAAATTCAGCAATTATCCTACAAAGCAGAGTAATTTCTTAGTTATATTGTTATTAACCAATTAAAATAAACAGATTTTAAAAATGTTAAACGAAATTCTGTATGTAGAAGACGAAGATATTGCGTTCGATGTAGTAAGAAGATTTCTTGTAAAGCATTCGAATATTTACAGAGCCGTTAACGCAGATTCGGTAATTGAAATACTCGGAAATAAAAAGATTGATATTATATTAATGGACATTTCGTTAAAACATAGTATTAATGGAATAGATTTGACGCGACTTATTCGTACAATGCCCGAATACATACATATTCCAATAATAGCTGTTACCGCACATGCAATGGCCGGGGATAAGGAAAAAATTCTGGAGTCCGGATGTGATGCTTACCTTTCTAAACCATTTTCAAGGCAGGAACTGATAAACATCATTAATCTTCATTCAAAAGTTTGAATTTAAATTACCGCACTTGATTTGCAAATACTTAATTCTGTTTTCTTCAATCGAACCGTGCTTAAAACTAGCCATTAAAAATATAATACCGGATCGTACTTTTTTTTATCGGAGGTATGACCCGGTATCTGTTCAATCGAATATGAACGATGAAATTTTATTTAAAGTTCAATTGAAGTGCAGTTTTGCTACCGAGTATTTCTCTTAATTCGTTCCTGGCAACCGCACTTTCTTTACGTTCATTCTCATTAGACCCGAATAGTTTTTCCTGAACTTTGTTCATTTTTTCCATTAGACCATCAAATGCTGCCCAGTTTTTGTATTCGACTAGCAGCATAAGATCCCAGTCATCACGATTTGACGGCTGTGAGGATAATACCATATAGTTTAAAATATATCCTTCTTTTTTTGCATCTTCCATAACCCTTTTCCAGCCGTTATTTAGATTATTCATATAATCCAAAAAGTAGGCATCCTTTGTCTGAATATATGATATATTCCAAACACTGCCCTCTGTATATGGTCTTTCCTGTGCTTTAGTAGTGCCGGGAAACACAATAAAAATGATAACTACGGTGAACAGTACGATACTTAATCGGTACATAAGAATTTCTCCTCGTTATTAATTTTTTGAATTTATTTATTACCTGTCGAATTTTACTTCCTGATATATTTCGTCTGAATGTTTACCGGTAAAGTATTTATCATAAGCCTTATTGAATGCATCACGTGATTCTTTGGTGGACCAAGCTGCCATAAAAAGTTCGTTGTTTTTTTCCATTGCCTTAGGTATATCTTCCCAGGTTTTTACTTCTGTTATTTCAATTACATCGCGATTATCATTTCCCCACCAGTGACGTATCGTTTTGTGGCTTATGATATAAGGATTCTTACCCCATACATTTGTATTGTAAAGATGTGTAAGCGAATCGAACTCAGCCATTGTACCGGTTTCCGGAAATGCTCTTTCCAGATTTTGAATAATTACAGCATTACCTGCTTCCTGCTGTGCAAGTACTTCCTTATTCAAAGTCATAAAGACAAGGATGAAGACAAAGAACGTAATCATAGATTTCATATTGAACTCCTTTTGATGATTGGATTTTGTTTTTGTTAGTATTTATTTAATACTGCTCTTATTTTAACTTTTGTATTAATTCTACCGAGGATTCGCCAACGGATGGGATAGACACTAATCCCTGAACAAGCATCCATAAACCGTTTTCCTTGGTGAAAGTATTTGCCATTCTAAAGATGAATTTTGATTGATTCCCTTTTACAACAACAGTCATAGGTGCATCAAAAACAGCAATTGCAAGATCCCCGTTTCCGGATATCATAACCGATAAATTTCTTATCTCGCCAAAATGAACCGTGTCGAACAACTTCCAGTCCTGATCTAGCTGGTTCTGAAAATCTGATTTATTACTATTTATTTCGGCGACATCACTCCCAAGAAAACTGAATTCTTTTGAAGAAGAAAGCATAGATATAATTGAATTCATGTCTTTTTCAGCATAAGATTTAAGAAGAGTCTCTATTCGTGTTTTGATCTTGTTTTTTTCTGTATTCAACCGGGCTGAGGTAAGATCTTCGGTTTTACAGCCGTTTACAATTATTAATGTATAGATAATAAGTACCGTTAATTGCTTCATACGCAGACATAAATAAATTTTTGAATTGGAACGCTGCCAAAATACCGTTTAATGTCTTGGTGGATATAGAACAGATATTGCAATGTCTGGTAATTTTATTGCAAAGCGGTAAATACCTGTAAAATGAGTTAAAAATCAGAGAATTTGGGACGGGCTTTTTTTATTTACATCCGAAGGAAGATAACCAAAGTGTTTCGAAAAGGTTTTTGTAAAATAGCTTGGATCTCCGAATCCCACCTGCCAAGCAATTTCAGCAATATTTCCTGAATTGCCTTCAAGTAATTCAAGAGCACGCTGCATTCTGATTGACCTGATAAATTGAATTGCTGACTGATTCACAAGCGCTTTCAGCTTTCTGTGAAGCTGGGAGTGACTTAGATTCATTTCGCTGCTGAACTCTTCAACCGAGAACCTTTCATTACCGATGTTTGTTTCAACTACTTTCATTGCTTTTTCAAGAAACTGTTTATCAACTGAGCCGGTTGTTATTTCTTTAGGCTTGATTATAAGCGAACTGCTGAATTTTTTTCTGAGTTTCTGACGAATTTCAATTAAATTTTTAACGCGTAAAGATAATTCCCTGGAACTGAATGGTTTGGTCAGATAAGCATCTGCTCCAATTTCAATTCCACTCAGCTTATCTTCTTCACCGGCTCTTGCCGTTAACAAAATAATTGGAATGTGACTTGTTCTCTCATCGGTTTTAAGTTTTTTGCATAATTCAAATCCATCCATTCCAGGCATCATTACATCGCTAACTATAATATCCGGAATGGATTCAATTGCTTTTTCACAACCGGCTACACCTGTTGATGCTTCAATTATTTGATAATCTTTTTTTAATTGTGCAGCTATATAATTTCTTAGGTCAGGATTATCTTCTACAATCAAAACCATTAAGGGATCTTCTGTCATTTTATCATTATCACCGCCGTTAACATTTTCTGTATAATGAATGTCATCATCAATTAACTCTTTCATTCTGTTGCTGGCTGTAAATTTATCCGGAGTTTTATTAATAGAGATTTCACCCTCTTTTAAAAAATCTTTACCAACAGGAATAAAAACCGTGAATACCGAGCCCTCGTTAATCTCACTTTCAACTGTAATTTTTCCTCTATGAAGATCTACCAATTCCTTTACTAATGCCAAACCAATACCACTTCCCTGTTCTGTGAAACCTGTTATATTCTTAACTGTGAAGAATTTATTAAACACTTTGGACAAATCATTTTCACTGAGTCCTATCCCCGAATCTTTTACTGCAATTTCACAGAAATTATTTTCAACCTTTTCATCCTGCACAGATGCCGGTGCGGTAATAGATACTTCAACAGTTCCGCCGTGCGGAGTAAATTTAAATGCGTTTGATAATAGATTATAGAATATTTTCTCAAAAACATCGCTATCAAAATAGGTTGGAATATTGGGTTTATCAGTATTAAAAAGCAGTTTAATATTCTTTTTCTCGGCAATACTTGAGAATGACATCGTGATGCCTTTTACAAATCCTACCAGGTCACCTTCCTCGCAGCTTAGTCTGGTTTTACCTTTCTCGAGCTTTGACAAATCCAGTATCTGATTGATCAAACTTAATAACCGGATGGCACTTCTTTTTATTGTTATCAGTTTTTCTTTTTTCGATTCATCATTTTCATTTTTTTCAAGCTGCTCTGCCGGACCAAGAATTAGTGTTAATGGTGTTCTGAACTCGTGTGATATATTAGCAAAGAAACCTGATTTCATTTCATCAAGTTCTTTAAGTTTCTGAGTTTCAAATGATTCCAGCTTAAGCCGGTTCTTTAACCTGAGTCTGTTCATTTCATATTTTCTTAATCCATATATGAATAAAAGGAAAAGAAGAATATAAAAACCATATGCCCACATTGTACGCCAGAACGGCGGATTGATTATAATTTTTAAAGACGCCCCTTCTTCATTCCAGACACTATCATTATTTGAACCTTTAACAACGAGTTCATATTCACCTGATCCGAGTTCTGTAAAGGTAACATTTCTTTGTGTTCCCAGATTTATCCATTCATCATGAATTGGTTTCAGCTTATACATATATTTATTTCTTTCGGTAGCTGTAAAATCCAGTGCTGCAAATTGAACAGTAAAAGAATTTTGAGAGTATGGAATAGTAATTTCAGAACTATTATCAACTATTTTTATTTGAGGCTGAACTTCATTTTTTCCATCATATATGCCTTTAAGAAATTTTAATTCAGTTATTACTACCTGCGGTATATAAATATTATCCCTGATATTTGAAGGGAAGAAAGCATTCACCCCGTTTAAGCCACCGAAAAACAATTCACCGGTTCTGCTTTTGGCGTATGCAAAAGTATTGAACTCATTACCCTGCAGCCCATCGGAAACATCATAAGACCGGAAAGAAGGTGTACCGTATTTGTCTGTTGTAACCCGGCATATGCCATTGTTTGTGCTTATCCACAATTCATTTCCTGAAGTCAGGATCCCATAAACAACATTGTTTGGAAGTCCGTCGTTAACAGAAAAATTTGTGAACGTTCCGTCTTCCAGATTAAGTCTGCTTAACCCCCCGCCCTGTGTTCCTACCCAAAGGTATTTTTTGGGCTGCACAGGATCTTCACAAATAGTTAAAACCTCGTTATTACTTATACTATTGGGATTTCCTCTTTTGTGTGAATAAATAATTTTTTCGTGGGTTTCTAAATTATATTTTACAAGACCCTCAGACCATCCAAGCCAAAGTGAGCCGTCCTGCGTTTCATAAATAGCTTTTAGATTTAACGTAGTGTTTTTATCATCTGACAAATCAAGTTTATAATGAATGAATGAATTTGTTTTTTCATCGAACCTGCTTAAGTAATTTGAATTGAATGCGAATAAATTACCTTTGTTATCTATAAATAAAAGTTTTACAAAATCATCACGAAGCGAATTAGGATTTATCGGATTGTGAGTATAATGAACAATTCGATCACCCGATTCCGAAATTCTATGTAACCCGCCGCTTGAGGAAACCCAGATGTTCTGTTGACTATCCTCCAGAACAGAAGTAATTTCTCCTTCCGGTCCGTAAAGTAAACTAACCCGTGCGTACTGTCCTGTTTTTCTGTCTAACTTAAATAAATTGTGATTGGATGAAATCCATAAATCATTTTTACTGTCTGCGAGGATTGCCGTAACACTAAATGATGATTTGAATGGTTCAGTGTCAATCATTCCATTATATAACTCAAAATTTTTCCTGTTCTGATCATAAAGATTTATTCCTTTACCAGCCGTACCAATCCATATTTTTCCTCCGCGATCAGAGAATAAATTTGTAAGACTGTTCATACTCAACGATTGATCATTTTTAGGGTCGTGGAAATAATATTCGAAATTATTACGCACATGATTATAAACCACCAATCCGCCGGAACATGCTAACCACAGATTTCCGTTTTTATCCTGCGTGATAGATAAAATTCTGTTGAGCCATTGCGGAAAAAAATTATGCCCCAGGTAAGGGATGAATTCCGATGTAAGGGTTGATAAGTCGATCTTGACCAATCCCGCCGGTGTACCTGCATAAATTAAATTGCCCGAGACACGGTATTGACAAAGCATTGTCCTCTTACTGGTCATCACATCAACAGCAGGGGGATGAACAATTTTTTTGAAATTAATTATTTCATTTTGTAAGTCAGATACATCTAATAATTTTATTCCGTTCTGTGTTCCGACGATCAGAAGTGAGTCATCAACACTTAACGATAAAATAACATTGTCATCCAATGACGAGCTGCTATCCTGCTCCTGATAATACTTTCTGGATATTCTTTTTTGCGGATCATAGCTTATAAGACCATCTTTAGTTCCAATCCAGATTAACCCGTATTTATCTTCCAGAATTGAAGTAATATTATTGGGAGTACCTGAACTTTGATCTAAGATGTGCGGTAATTTTAAGTCGATTCTTTTGAATTCATCTCTTTCAGGTATGAACAGATCAAGCGAGTTTGAACCAACCCATAATCTCCCTTTTGAATCCTCCATCAATGCGGATATAAAATTTCCGGAAATCGTAGTTGAGTCAAATGGATCATGACGATAAACTTTAAACTCATATCCATCATACCTGTTTAAACCATCTTTGGTACCAAACCACATAAAGCCATTATTATCCTGGTAAATAGCCGAGATGAAATTCTGGGAGAGACCTTCATTACTGGTAAGGTGTTTGAATTTAAGATTATCCTTCTGACCATAAATTGCTGAAGATAGGATCAGAATGAATACATTCAGAATCAAAATCCTGTTAAGATTTGAATTACTTAAAACATAAAAAAGGATACTTTTTTCCTGATTATAGATATACATTAAATGAAATAGTTTTTACCGACAACGTTAAAATTAATGCGGATGTATTGATCTAAAATTAACAAAAAAAATCTTATGAAATGAAATTATGATATGCCGGTAACATTAGTTGTTAATCAAAATGATTAGTCCGGCTAAAATGATTACTGTAGCAATTGCCCTTTTCAGCACATTACTTTCATTAAACAACTTCCCGCCGATTAAAATTGCCAGTAAAACTGACAATCTCTTCACCGAAAGTACAAGGGCAACTGCAGCAATTTTTGTAGCTTCTATCTGCGTGTACCTGTACACAACAGTAAAAACAGAAATAATTATAATGAGGTAAATAACATCTTTATTCAAAGTTTTTAATACTGCTGAAAGTTTTTTCTTCCTGAATAAAATTAATACTGAAAATATTATTGCAAAAAATAATTGCTGATATGCCATGAAAGTGAAGGGAGGCAATTTGAAATCTTTCAGAAGCACCCGATCGATCAAAGAAGTAACAGAAAATAAAATCAATGCGAAGAAAACAAATTTATATTTATTAAATCTGAAAAGTGATCTAAATGGATCGAAAACACTTTTATCATCTTTACGTAATTCAAGTATGTAGGTACCGATAAGCATTAATAATAAACCGATCCATTCATTAAGAACCAGCGTATCCTGGATAAGCAGAACACCAAGAATTGCAACAAGTCCCGGTGATAGTGCAAGCAAAGGAAGCGCTTCGCTAATTTCAAGATTTTTTATTGCAAGCATAACACAAAGAAAAGCCATTGCACTAAGAATAGCTTTTACAAAAAGTATGATAAGTGGCGTTGATAAACTTAAGTTTACAGGAGCATCAAAAAAGAACGGAATAGAAAAAAACAAAGTTATAATTGAAACAAAAAAGGAAAAGTCTAAAGCATCAAGTTTGAACAGCACTTTCTTTTCTGAAACAGCAGCCAGTGCAGAAAATACAGCAGATATTAGAGCTAAGTAAAACCAGGTCATAAGTTAAAAGGTAACAATTTGTTTATGGTACAAGTCTTTTTGATTTTCAATTTACTCGTCGAAAGAGATAAATGATTTTATTTTACATTGATAAAATTAGAACTCTATGCGCTCACGCTGCCTCTTTTTGCCTACCAGCTTGTTGTCATCCTGAAATAGAAGTTTCTTCCCGGTTCAACTGTTATTCCTCCACGGACAGTAGATAGATGATTCCTGTACGACTTATCAAATATATTTTCAACTCCTGTAAAAACCTGTAAACGGATTGAAGAGAATTCTATGTTATTCAGCTGAATAGATAAGTTATAAACTACATAACCCGGAGTGTTTATTTCACCTTCCGCAATATCTTTTTGTGCTGCATAAAAAGATGATGAAAAATCTGCTGATATATTTTCACTTAAAGTTTTCCTCAGACCAATCGTTCCATTCAAAGGAGGAATCTGCGGGAGATTTTTTTTGTCCGAGATATCATCACCTTTTACATAAGCGGTTGTTAAATATCCCAGCCAATCTTTGTAATAATTGTAATTAAAAAGGAAATCGAATCCGTATAAACGTGCTTTACCAATATTTGTTTTTATTTGCGCAATTCTTCCCTCATAAGTACCTGGTTTTTCTACAACAATATCAGATATATAATTGTAAAAAAAACTGGAAATAATTTTTATATCTGATTCATAGAATCGAATTCCGAAGTCTGCAGAATATCCTTTTTCCGGTTTCAGTTCAGGATCACCTAATCTAACCAGATTTCCGAGATCTATAAACTGGAAGCGTTCCTCCAAAGAGGGTGAACGGAATGCATATCCAAGACTCGTTGTCAAATCAAGATTTGATGTGAGTGAATATTTCAGTCCGATATTAGAACTAAATGATATATCATCCGATTCCGCTTTCTCCCAAATTATTTTCTGATTTGGCGGCGAATTATTTATTACTCCATTATTAATTTCATAGGTAGGATTCAGTGTTTCTTCACCTGTAATATCTATTTTATCAATTCGTGCACCGAGTGATAATTTCAATTCATCTTGCATCACATCAAAATCATCCTGTATAAATACTCCTATGCTCTGAAATTTTGAATCCGGCAACGGTTTTTCTGCAAACACCTTGTTCAATGTACTTACTACGATTGTCCCTGAAGAATCCAATGTCTCAATTTTTTGATGTCTGAATCTTTCCCCGTTATAACTTCTGTTCCAGTAATCTATTCCAAATGTAAGCAAGTTATATCGAGATAAAATCAGGTTCGTTTGTGCAAGAAAATTATGACTATTATGATCAGCCATCGGTAAAATCTTTAAAACAGAAATTCTTCTTGGAGGCATTGTACCGGAAGCTGGAATGTTCTGAACAATGTGAGGAATATTTTCAACCTCCCTTAAAATGTATTGATGAGAATATCTTACCGTTAGTTTACTAAATAAGGATGAAATATTTTGAATTTCATAACCGGCAGAAATTAATTCCCTTTTTTCATTTGGATAACGTACATGGGCATTATCAGGGAAAAGCGGAGCGGCTCCCGGAATTCCAACATCCTCAGCTTTAAATAGTTGATAGTTAATTTTTATAAGTTGGTTACTCCATGGCTGGATGTTTAGGGTGCCGGATACACTGTAATCACTGAACCTGCTGTTCCTAAGTTTACCTATCGGGGTTTGCACATCATCAGCTTTTCTAAATGAACCCGAAATTTTTGTGGACCAGAAATATCCCGAATTATATACTGTTCCTGCAGCAGTTTTTAAATTATTAGCTGAGTTATAACCAATTGAAATGTTTCCACTGAATAAATATGAGTTACTGAACGACGTTGAACTGGAAATAATATTCACTATTCCGCCTGTAGCGCCGGAGCCGTAAATTGATGAAGCAGCACCCTTTATAACTTCAATTCTGTCAATATCATTCATATCAATCATAGATAACCGGGCGGAAATATCATTTGCGGTTTCTATGCGTGTACCGTCAATAATTGTAACAATATTATTTCTGCTTAAACCTCTTATACTGATATCTGTACTCCAGATACCGTCCCGTATCGCAGTAATTCCGGGTTCATAATCAAGTAGATCTGAAAGTGAATTAAAATTTTTACTTTCTATTTGTTCTTTATCGGCGAGCACAAGGGAATAAGGAGAATCTTTTAAATATTTGTCTAATCTGTCAACTTTAACAAATACCTCATCCAGTTTAATAGGAGATGGCTCAAGTGAAAAATTATAATTCCCGTTACTATTATCAATCTGAATTTCCCCGACATGGGTTTTATATCCGATATGTGAAACACGAACAGTATAAATACCATCATCCAGATTACGGACTTCAAATTCCCCTTCAGAGTTTGTATATACAATGTTGATGGAAGGAATAAATATTATTGCTCCTTGAATTGCCAGACCGGTGGATGAATCAGTAATCTTTCCCTTTAAGGTTATGCTTTGTGAAAATGTAAAACTATAACTCAGTAATAACAGCAGAAGAATTCGCATATCATTTATACCGCTCTCACAATTTCACTGTTTTGTGCCGTGCATGATATATTTTTAATAACTAATGAGTTTACGATTATAAAATATTGTTCTGAAGATATTTCCAGGGAAGAATTAATCATCATATTACCTTTGCTTATAAAATTATAAAACACAACAGGTAATATATATGCTTAATATTCCCTTTTCCACAGATGGTTTTTAGTACTGATTAGATTAAAAATTTAGATAGGATTAAAGAGTAGGAGTCTGACTGAAATGATACAAACAAATTCTTATTTAGGACATAAGTAAAAATTATTTTTTCCGTAATTCGGCCATCCGTTCATTTTTAGAAAATACTTTTTTACCAGATACGGGTAATGTGAACCGTACTGTTGTGCCTACATTAACTTCGCTTTCAATAATAAATGTTCCACCATTTCGTTCAGCCATTTCTTTAGAAAGCAATAAGCCTAATCCGGTCCCGGATTCATTCATTGTTCCTTTGGTTGATTGCATCTCTGTGGTAAATATAGAAGCCATTTGTTCGCTCGTAATACCTATTCCATAATCAAAAACCGATACTTCTATAAAGTTATCTGTTTCTTTAGCAGATATGTTTACAGCCCCGTTTTCTTCCGAAAACTTAATTGCATTCGAAATGATATTCCTGAGTATTATACCGACCATAGACTGATCAGCGTAAACAAAAGTATTTTTTTCCAGATTGTTATACAGTTTTATTGATTTACTGTTTATGTTATTAGAAAATAATTTTAAAGTATCATCTAATTCTTCATTCAAATCAAAATGTAATGGTTTGAATTTCATCTTTCCTGTATTTAACCCTACCCATTGAAGAAGATTATCCAGCAGATCGTAAATTTTCTTTCCTGAAATATGAATGTTTGTTACATAGTCTTTTATTTCATCACGACTCAGTTTATTAATATCATTTATAACTATATCAGAGTAACCTATAATCGGATGAAAAGGACTTCTAAGATCGTGGCTGATAATGCTGAAGAATTTTTCTCTGTCTTTATTAAGCGTTATCAGTTCGACATTTGTATTACTTAATTTTATATTTGACTTCCGGTTGATAAGATACAACACAATAAAAGCCCCTGCCAGTAGTGTACTAAGTACTACTATAATGATTAAATATATCTGAAGTTTCTGATTAAAAGAGTTTACATTCTGAAGATATTCTATTTCATTTTCTTTTCTAACCAAATCCTGCTGCGCAAGAATTTTTGATGAAAGTCTTCTCGATTCTTCGCTGAATAAAGAATCGCTGTAATTTTTATAATCTCTGAGATATTTATGTGCATTCTTAAAATCATTCTTTTTTTCATATACATCGGCAAGGCTTTTAACTATGCTTGTAAACGTCCTGGTATCGCCGGATCCAACTTTTATATCATACGCAAGTTTAAGATATACCAATGCAGAGTCGGGCTGATTAGCTCTTAGGTAGATATTTCCCAGGCTTAAGTAATTGGAACCAACACCCTTTATATTGCCAAAGCTTATTCTGAGTTCAATGGATTTCTTTGTGTATTCTATTGCTTCTTTTAAGTTTTCAAGTCTGCTGCTGATTATTGCAAAATTGTAATACACTCCTGCTAAAGATGGAAGGTCATCAAGTTCTTCCCGTAACTTAAAAGCAATTGTATTATGAATTAATGCTTCTTCAAAATTTTCCTGTTTGATTTTCACAATTGCAAGGTGTTCGTTAGCTAATGCTTTTCCTTCAGCATAGTTTATCTGTTCACTGATTATCAGTGCCTTTTCAGAAAATCTGATGGTTTCCTCATTATTATCAAGCAGATAATATGAAATACCAAGATAATTTATAGCATCCGCAAGAAGTTGCTTATTATTAATTTTTAATGCAATGTTCTCAACGGTGATAAAATCCTCAATTGCAAGATGAATCCCCTCTTTTATAATTTTTGCTGCGCCAATTCTTATGAGGGCTTTACACATAGTTATAGTATCAGCTATTTCTGCAGCTATCCGGTATGCTTCCTGGTTGTACTGCCCGGCTAAAATCGGTTCGTGCAATTTTGTTGCAGCAAAACCTCTGGCTAATATCATCTGTGCTACTGCACTTTGGTCATTTAGTTTTTTTGCCAGGTCAATTCCTTTTTCAGAAATTTCCACTACCATGGCTGGCTTTGTTTTAACAAGGTAGTTCAGCAAATCCAGGTAGGCATTTATTTTCGCATCGTCATCTGATGATTCAATTTTTTCAAATAACTCCTGAGTATTTCGCTCAATACGTTTCTGCGCAGATAATATGCTGTAAGGACAGAGAAATAATATGAAAATTAGTATTGTTAGGTTTTTCATTATTTTAAAATTTAGCACAAGTCAATTCGTCCCAATGATTAGTTCATCGTTGAAAATTTTATTAACCAGTTTTGTGATTTGATTCCTTGTATATGGTTTTGATATATAATGTGAACATCCGGCGATAAGAAATTCTTCTTTATCTTCCGGTCTGGCAAATGCTGTTACAGCAATAATCGGTGTATTCTTATATTCCGGTAGTTTCCTGATATTCATTGAAGCTGTAACCCCATCCATACTTCTGCCAAGATTGATATCCATAAAAATTGCATCGTAATTATTTTCAGCAACTAATTCGAGGGCTTTATCACCTGATTCCACAGCATCAATTTCACAAACATCGCGGATACACATAGTGAGAAATTTTTTGCTGATCTCATCATCTTCAACGATAAGTACTTTTTTCTTAGTTTGAATTTCTGCCGTAATTTCATTACTGTTTTTTTGATCAGTGGTATTAAGCTGCGTATTTCCGTTCTGTAAAACGCGGAGTAATGGAAATTCGATAGTAAATGTTGTTCCTTTGTTTAATTCACTTTCTACACTGATCTTTCCCTTCAACTGCTCAACAAATTTTTTAGTAATTGTTAGTCCAAGTCCGCTTCCTTCAAAACTTCTGCTGAAACCTTCGCTTACCTGGCGGAATTCTTCAAAAATATTTTGAAGTTGTGCTTCAGGAATTCCAATTCCTGTATCAGAAATTTCTATAAGCAGTTTTGTATTGTCTTCACTGCTGACTTTGGTTTTTACTGTAATACTGCCGGAATCTGTAAATTTAATTGAATTACTGAGAACATTGTTTAAAATGTCTCTCAAAATTCTTTGATCCAGCTCCGATATAATTTCTGTGGCTCCAGGTTTGAAATCGAGTTTAAGACCTTTCTTTAGAGCCGGTGCAGAAAAAAGCCGAACTGATTCTTTGCAATTTAGATTTACATCAACTTCCGAAAGAATGACTTCATTTTTACCAGCTTCAATTTTAGACAGGTTAAGTAAATGGCTTAGGGTTTCAAGCAGTCTTTGTCCGCTTGTCAGAATGGTTTGAGCCATTTCCTTGTGATTTGGATCTATAATTTCAGAATGAAGAATATCGGCAAAACCGAGTATACCAACCATAGGTGTTCTGAGTTCATGACTCATGTTTGCGAGGAAATTAGTTTTCATCCTTGTCATCTCTTCCGCTTTTTCTTTAGCTCTGAGTGATTCCGCTTCAGCAGCTTTTCTTTCTGTAATATCACGACCTATAAATAAAATAACTTTTTCATTAACAAACTGAATTATCTTGGCACTTATTTCAACGTTGATTTTATCTCCATTTACAGATTTAAAAGCTTCTTCAAATACAGTATGACCGTATTTATTCAATTCATTCAATCTGTTTTCGCCAAGTATTTTATGATTGTTATAAATAAATTCCGTCAGGTTTCTGTTTACAATCAATCTGTGATCTGTACTGAATAACGCTGCACCTATCTCATTCACATCTATGATCCTGCCTTCAAAATCCAGTATAAAAATAGAATCACCTGCAGAATTAAAAAGCGATTTGAATTTTTCTTCACTTTTTAATAATTCAATTTCGTGAGATTTACTGTTGGTTATGTCTATCAATGTGCCTGTCATCCTTGCTGGTCTTCCAAGTTCATCCCATTCAACGATTTTTCCCCGGTCCAGCACCCAGACAATTTGTCCATCTTTACGAATTTTTCGGAATTCATTTTCGTAAATAGTTATGTGATTTTTAAGATGTTCATCTAATTTTTTCAATAATTTTTCAAGATCATCGGGATGGGTTGTTTGTTTCCAAAAGTTGCCGGAATCAATAACTTCATCAGGATTGTATCCGAGGATTTTAAATAAATTAGGACTATAATAAACCTCCCCGGTTTTCATATTCCAGTCCCATAACACCGCCTGGGTTGCATCCAGAGCTAGTTTAAGCCTGCTCTCGCTTAACCGCAATTTTCGAACAATAGATTTTCTTTCAGTATTATCCCTGAAAATGCTCCATAAGTATTGCTCACTTTCATTAAATTTTATTAACGAAGTTGCAATATCAAAATAAACGGTTTGCCCGTTCAATAAAGTAACTTCCGATTCAAAATTGTTTTTTGCACCTACACCATTAAAATGAGCGATATATTTTTGTTTAATGGCTTTTGATCTGTCGGGATAATATGCAGAAGATATGTCGGCACCCTCAAGTTTGGATTTAGGAAGTCCTACCAGTTTGCAATAAGCATTGTTTACTGCGATAATTCTGCCATTCTTATCACTAAGTCTCATACCATCTGTAGAATTATTCCATACCTGGCTGATAATTTTTTCAGAAACAGAAACATCTTCATGCTTTCCATTTAGATTTGATATCAGGGCAAATATACCGCTTTGCGTTTCATCCGGAAGATTGTTCAAGCGACCCACATTGTCATTTTTCATTCTGTAATCTTCAATCATTTGTTTCAAAAATATGTCTCTCTATTTATTTATTGCTAAAAAGATAATGAAGAATTTTCTTCAAGCTCTGAAACAGTATTTACCGCAGTTTCAAAGTCATTCGCTTTGTAAAAGAAGTAATCTGCACCCAGTTCCATACACACCTTTTTTATTTGCGATAATGGATAGTTGGTAAATACCAAAGTTTTTAACGAAGGTTTAATTGCTTTGAATTTTTCAAGAAGGGATATTCCGCTTTCGTCAGGCAATGAAACATCCAGTGTAATTACATCCGGCTGAAATTCAAGAAACTTTTTATTCGCTTCATCAGCATTTGATGCTGATTCAACTTCAAGATTTTTATTTTTCTTTTTTAAAGCATCAATCAGCCTTTGCCTTATCAATGCTGAATCATCGATCACTAATATTTTCATTTGTTTTTCCTGATTTTATTCACTTTATAAATTAACCAACCCTTTATAATTAACTATTCGTATTTTTAATATTTTTCTGATAAGATTTTCATCTTGTTTATCGTAGTATTTATACCACAAGCATTAAAGCTCCATATATATTTTATCTTAAGGCAGTATTATAATTTTGCTTTCAGACAATTAAACTATCTCATCACTATGAATCAAAGGAACCAGTACTTCAGCGGTTGTTCCTGATCCCGGCGTGTTTGAATATTCTAAACTACCCCCAATAGCGCTTAGTCTCTCCTTCATACCAAGTATTCCTAATGATTTGATATTATCAACATAATCAGTATTCATTCCCACTCCATTATCAGAAACAATTAGTTTCATTGTTGAATCGACTATTTCAATCTTTATTTTAACTTTTGTTGCCTGAGCATGGCGGGCTATATTTGTAAGTAATTCCTGGAACACTCTGAAAACCGGGATAGTTTTCTTCTTAGAAATCTTTCCTATGGCGGATGGTATTTTAAAAGTAATATCAGTTTTAAGACGTTTCTTCTGTTCTGCAATATACCATTGCATTGCTGAAACTAAACCAAGATGATCAAGAATGGTCGGTCTTAAATCGGAGGATAACTTTCTTATGGATAGTATCGACTCTTCAACCAAATCTACAACAGGTTTAATTTGTTTAGATGTTTCTTTTTTATTCGGCGGATGATTGGCAATTGACTGAAGATCTATTTTAATAGCTGTTAAGAGTTGACCGAGTTCATCGTGAAGTTCACGTGCGATAGCTGTTCTTTCTTCTTCGCGTAGATCTTCAATTTTTAAGGATAATGCTCTTAATTGTTTACTAGATTCTTCAATCATTTTTAGATGATTGGTTCTCTCGGTTATATCTATAGAAGTTGCAATAATACCAATTAATTCCCCGTAATCGTTTAATACGGGAGAAGTAGTTGCAAATACCGGGAATAGATTTCCATCTTTTCGTTTAACTGAAAACTCTCCTGACCAGGCTTTCCGTTCATTAAGATTTTTCATAATTTCTTGTGTCTGTGATTCGGATGCAGTAGAAGGTATAATATCAATAACGTAATGCCCCATTGCTTCATTTGCCGTCCAACCGTAAATTATTTCTGCTGCTTTATTCCAATAGGTTATATTACCCTGCAAATCTGTTGACACAACAGCCTGACCAATAGTATTCAGCATATTTGACTGGAACCTGATTTTTGTTTCAGCTTTTTTTCGTTCGGTGATATCCTGCATTGTTCCAAACATCCGAACGGGATTACCAGTTTCGTCAAATGAGACCTCAGCAACTGCATGTACTACTCGCTTTAGTCCATCAGGTCGAATAAGTCTCATTTCAATGTCATACGGTTTTTTCTGTGATAAAGCATCGTCAATAGATTTCTTTACAAATTCAATATCGTCTGGAGCAACTGATTCAAGGAATCCTTTAACCGTAACTTGGTCATCCGGAGTAAGTCCAAATATGCTTTTACATTCTTCGGACCAGAAGAGTTCATTGGATTGAATATCCCAGTCCCAGTTCCCAATATGTCCAACACGTTGTGCATATAACAACCTTGCTTCACTTTTTTTGAGTTTTTCTTCGGCAACCTTCCTATCGGTAATATTACGTAAGGATCCAATTATTTTTTCCGGATGACCCTGAGCATCGAAATAAAGTTTTGCAGATATAGAACAGGAAATCGGCAGACCATCTTTGTTTTTAAAATACACTTCATGATCTGTTACACTTCCCTTTTGCTGTAAAAGTGAAAGGATGTGCTTTCTTTGCTCAGTATCTGTATAAAAATCGTTCATTGATCTGCCAATAAGATCAGCCTGATGATATTGACCACCTGATATCAATTCAATTGAAGGACTGACTGACAGAATTATACCTTCAAGCGAGGTTTCATAATACGCATCCTGTACATTTTCAAAAATTGTACGGTATTTTTTTTCACTTTCACGCAGAATTTCTTCTCCCCGCTTGCGTTCCGAAATATCATTTGAAACAACTATAATTCCTTTTTCTCCATTTGGCAGGGTTATCAATGTTTCTCTGAGTTCAATTTCATTCTTGGTTCCATCTTTTCTTAAAGTAGAAATTTCATAGATTAAAGTTTCACCCGATCTAATTCTGGCGATATTTTTATCGACTTCATCCATATACTCAGGCGGTACAATTTTCCGGACATTATGCCCTACTAATTCTTCTCTTCGATAGCCTGTTATGGCAAGATACGTGTCATTAATATCAATTATGTTACCGTACATATCTTCTAACATTATCCCCGCCGGTGAGAGATCAAACAGTGTTCTATATAACGTTTCCTTTTTAACAAGTTCCGCTTCAATTCTTTTTCGTTCTTCTACAGAACGAAAATTGATAATGAAACCTTCAATTTCAGCCTCATTAAGTACAGCGCTGAATGTACTTTCTATCCATAACCACTCTCCGTTTTTATGCCTGAACCGGTACTGAAGTGTTAACACTAATGAAGGGTTAACAAATAATGCTTCCAAAGTCTTTATTACGTTAATAAGATCATCTGGATGAGTCGCTTCATTTGGATCAATTACTAATTCAGCTTCGGAGTCATAGCCAAAAATTTTTTTAGCGGATGGACTAACATATTTAAACTTACCGTCAGTACCGACAATCGCAATTCCATCAGGTGCATTCTCTATCAGTTTTCTGAATTGATTTTCATCCGGAATGAATTCCTCATTAGCATTTTTACTAATTAGTTCTATCTCAGGTGAATTTATATTTTCGTCAATCATGATATTTCAAAATGTGTATTAATTATTTTCTGAATTAGCCGATCATTAAGCCTGAAGTTTGTTTAGATTTCTTAAAGAAAGAAAAATCTCCTCAACAGAAAAAGAATTGAAATTTGTTATGCATTTAAAAAGACTATTGTTCATTTAGGACTGATTCAGAGACAGCAAAACTTTTTATTGCATCATCTATAGCAGGATAAGAATTGAATAGTTTATATAACCCAACATGTTCAAACAGATCAACTATGTTTTTATTCGGTTTGATAATTTTCAATTCACCGCCTTTTTCCTTTAATCTTTTGTGTATAAGAACCAATGCACCGAGAAAAGTTGAATCGATGAATGAGCAGAATGATAAATCTATTATAATTTTAATATGCCCTCTTAATATTACATCTAAAATTCTTTCCTTAAATAGTAATGCTTCGCGTGTTGTAGCACGCGAAAAATTGACTTTTTCTAGCAAAACTTCACCCATAAATTCCCGCGTAAAATCACTCTCAAACATTCAATTTTCCTTTATCATTATATGTATCATAGGCTAAGTTATTATTATAAAATTACAGAGTATGTAGTGTATTTGCCATTGTTTTGTGGGAATTTGACTATAGTTTACAGAGAAGTGTTCGTTTAGACGTTTTTTGACAGATGTATGGTTTTAATAAAGATGAAGTGTTGTGAGTAAGAATGAGGACTAATAATTGCTTCAAGTGTTTTCTAAATCAGAATCTGACTCACGCCTGTCCTGGTATTTTCTTTTTTTGCTTCCTTCATAACTATCAATCTGAAAAAGAACACCTTCAAGTTTACCATTAACAAGCGGTATTCTCCTGCTTGTCCGCAGTCCGATTGATTTTCTCAGTTCAGGATCACCTGTATAAATAAATGCCGAGGTACCCTTGCAGTTTACTTTAATAAAATCTCCGAGTTCCTTGTAAAGAGTTTTTACTTCATCAATATTTCCAAGCCGGATTCCATATGGAGGGTTTGTAATCAATGTTCCATTCTCAAAAATTTTTTTATGCTGGAATGGATGACATTTCAATTCTACCGAATCTGAATATGGAAGTCGTGACAGATTTTCTATTGCAACTTCCAGCATTCTTTGTGATTTATCACTGCCCGAAATTAATCCTTTTTTTAGCGGGCGGATTTGACTATCAAAATCCTCTTTAACTTTATTCCATAAGTCAACATCAAAATCAGGCATATTAGAAAAGCCAAATTTCTTTCTTAATTTCTGTGCCGGTATTCTGCAGTAATGCATTAATGCCTCGCAAAGGATAGTACCTGAACCGCACATGGGGTCCCAAAGATTGTTCTCACCATTCCAATTGCTGATTTTAATAATAGCCGCGGCAAGCGTTTCCTGCATTGGTGCTTCACCGGCTAGTAAGCGATAACCTCTTTTGTGTAGTGATTCACCGGAAGTATCCAGACTAATAACTGCTTCATCTTTTTCTATATGAAGATTAAACCTTACATCAGGATTTACGGTATCAACATTCGGTCGTTTATTATGTCTATTCCTGAAGTAATCTGCTATTGCATCTTTCAATCTTTGTGAAGCAAAAAGAGAATTATTTATATTGCTTTTTGCAACCGAGGAACTTATTGAAAATGTTTTTTCCAGTGAAAGAAAATCTTCCCATTTAATTTGTAATGCTGTTTTGTAGAGTACATTTGTGTTGTTGCAATGAAATGTTTTTAGCGGAGCAAGCACTCTTGATATTAAGCGTGAGGTATAATTAATTTTATAAAGAGTCTGTTTGTCGCAGGAAAAATATACACCCCTGTAACTCACTTTTGTACTTTCGGCACCAAGTTCAACCAGTTCCTGTTCACATAGCTCTTCCATCATTCCGGGAACTTGCGCAAAATAACCCTTGCTTTTATAGTCGTACATTGATTTTCCTAATCAGAATATTTTTCTGATTCTAATTTACAAATGTTATTATTAATGAATCGGGTAAGGAATGATGGATCTCAGAATTTAAAAAGGCCAGCGGAGTAACCAGCGGTTCGCCAAACTTATAGTTATTTTAAGACAACCTGCTCATCCAATCGTTAAGTTTAACGATTGGATAAGCTCTTTATCAAACTCAATTTATATTCCGGTAGGAATATCAATATTATCTGTTTGTCTTTGTGTTCTTTTGAAGTTGTTAAAGTTATAACTGAACATCAGAGTAAATACCGGGGCTTCGGGCTTTATTAATGCATTACCGTAAAAGTTTGATCCAACAGTATTTATTTTCATATCGGATGCATTAAATAAATTTCTTGCCTGTAGTGTCATG
>JAWOIK010000293.1:0-6114 GCA_046484705.1 Ignavibacteriaceae bacterium
GATACATTACATCAATCATATCATTGAAAGCGTGAATGCTGCCGGACATTTCCAATCCTACATCAAACCCGCCTACCATACCAAGTTCTTTAACAACATCCGGTAATTTTTCTTTTGTAACATCAACTGCTCTTGTAACTCCAAGTTTTCTTGCAAGTTCTAAACGATACGGATTCATATCTGTAATAACAACATTTCTTGCACCGGAATGTTTTACAACTGCCGCTGCCATAATTCCAATCGGACCAGCGCCTGTTATCAAAACATCTTCACCAAGTACATCAAATGAAAGGGCAGTATGAACAGCATTTCCTAATGGATCAAATATTGAAAAAATTTCCTTCGGGAGTTTAGGATCGCAATGCCAGATATTTGATACAGGGATAACAAGGTACTCAGCAAAACAGCCGGGACGATTTACTCCAACACCTTTTGTGTTTGGACAAAGATGTCCTCTTCCTTCACGGCAGTTTCTGCAAGTTCCGCAAACTATATGACCTTCTCCGCTTACAAGTTCTCCAACTTTTACATCGTGAACATTATCACCGAACGCTTCAACTGTTCCAACATATTCGTGACCGACGTGCATAGGAACTGGAATTGTTTTCTGTGCCCACTCATCCCAATTGTAAATATGAATATCGGTTCCGCAGATTGAAGTTTTATGAATTTTGATCAGTACATCATTTGGTCCGTATTCAGGAACTGGAACTTCATCCATCCATATACCGGGTTTAGCATATTTTTTAACGAGGGCTTTCATTTTTTTCATAACAGGATCCTTTTAAGAAAAGTGAATCATTGAGTAAAAATAATTTGAAAATTACAATTCAAAATTAGATATATGGCACTAAAGGACAAAGTGAATTGAAAGATTACAAGATTAGAAGACCTTCCAGTCGGCAGGCAGGTTACAAGATTAAAAAATTGGTGTGATGAGAAATAATCTGTGGTAAAGTAGTTTTACCACAGATTATGATATGAATTTTAAATCAGATGATGGAATAAAGAGCAAACTCTGTATTACGCATAAGAACAGGAGATTCTTTATACGAATTTATATTTTTCCTTATAAAATCTTCTTCAATGGAATTAAGCTTGGCAGTTTCAATAATCCAGTTGATTTCCGCCTGACTTATATCACCGCCGGAGCATGCAAGTTTAATTGCATCTAAAAGAAATGAACGTGCAATTTTTAAATCTGAAAATGTTATTGGTTCTTCGGTTATATACGGATTGGAAAGTAAACTTCGGATGGTTTCATTATAAAAATCAGTTGCAAAACCTAACTTATCGGATATCCCTTTTATTATTTCTTTTTCCTTATCGGAAAGTTGTTTGTCTATTTTTGCAGTTATAAGTAACCCCTTGAGGTAGTTGCTTCGGTCTAACGCAGGTATATTCATAATCTACCCTTTCGATTGATGATTAGTACAAATTACTTAGAAAAAATTGTACCAACGGCTAATAGTCTATTCTCCTTTCTGAATTAAAATGATTTTTTTGTTGTTTCAAAGATAACAAAAACAAAATGAGATTCTATATAATTATTTGTCCCAATGTAAAACTTAATAATTAATTAATTGGTGATTTCAATTGCTTCGAATTGAATTAATTCTGCTTCTTTAAGAATAATCTCATCATACGGGTCAAATTGTAACTCTTTTATTTGTTTTGTATAAGTAAAAAAATAATTTTCTGCACGTTTACTGTTTGTTATAACTATCACATCTTCTGTACCGTCTGAAAAAAGTATCTTCATTCTTATCGGCATTTCATAAGATGTTTCGTTTTCCTGCACCTGGTTTATTGTAAGATCAATCCTGAATTCATTATCATCGTCCGTGATTACGTAATAGTTCTGGTAAACAGGATGATCGGGACTTTTTAACCACTGATAGAAAAATTTTGTGTAATCTTTTCCGGTAATTTTGTTTACAACGGAAATAAAATCATCTGTGTCCGCATTTCCAAATCTGAATCTTTCATCATTGGTATAAGATTTAAGTACAGCAAAAAATAAGGAATCCCCAACTACATTTCTGAACATAGAAAGTACACACGCACCTTTGGAATATATGATTGCTCCATTATATAAAATATTTGAAGGTGGAGTTTCATCATTCCACCAACTATTATATACAGGGAAACCGGGATTTTCACGGAAATATCTTTCAGCTTCAATACTTATGTATTTTTTATATTCTTCTTTTCCTTTTGTATGTTCAATCCATAGTGCTTCACAGTAATTAGCAAAACTTTCGTTAAGCCATACATCAGACCAGTTTTTATGTGTTATCATATTACCGAACCAGGCGTGTGTAAACTCGTGAACAATTAATATTTCTCTCCAGGAATCAAATCCAATGGATGTTAAAGTCTGATTTTCCATTCCGCCGTAAACAAAGTGTTCATTTAAAGTTGCATATCCGTTCTTCTCAAATGGATAGGGAGAGAACAGATCTGAAAAAAAATCCATCATAGGATTATTTATTGATTTTATATAATTGAGGTTTTTAATGTTTTCTCCATCCTGCCAATAAAATCTTGTTGGAATGATTTCATTTGTTTCAGGATTTATCCATTCAACAATATCCAAATTGTAATCAACTTTTGCTGAAATAACCATAAGATAAGTTGCAACCGGATCGCGGCTTTTCCAGTGATAGTAAATGGTATCGGCAATCAATGTTGAATCGATAAGCGAACCGTTAGAACCGAGTAAAACATTTGCGGGAGTTTTAGCAATAAGTTCAAACGTAGCCTTATCCGATGGATGATCATAACACGGAAACCACTTCCTTGCACCTTCAGGAGCGTTGTTTGTAAACAGCATTCCGTTATCTGAAAAGAAAGCACCGTCCCGAACATCTTTATGAGAGTAATAAACTGTAAAGTGTGTGGAATCATCCGGGCTAATTGAATTCATAAAAGTTAGATTGAGTTTGTCGCCTGAATGGTTGAATGATTGTATGTTGCCGGATGTGGAATCTATTTCAATTGAATGGCTGCTTGCATCAAGTACAATATTATTTATCTCTTTATCAGCTTTTATTTTTATTTCAGCAAAACCTTTGAAGGATTGCGGAAACGGTTCAATGAAACAGTTGTATAAATCCAGATTCAACTTATAATGAAGAATGTCGAATCCTTTTTCAGTAGGTTGTGCAAAGAAAGAATTTGAGTAAATAAGAATAAGTAATAATAATTTGTGCATAATTTTATGTTAGGTCCGAATGAATATCTATTTAGAAATAAATTTATAGTTAAGTGTATTGAAAGGAAAGACAGTATTTCATTATCTAACTTTTTTTAATTTGCATTATCAAACGAATAAAAATTTTGAGATCATTATATGAAAACCATTTTAATAACATTTCTTCTTACATCAGCCTTAATCTTTCCACAATCATCAGAACATTGGTTAACCAAATTTGAAAAATCAAGATTTGTTTCTACTGCTGATTATACTGAAACAATGCAGTACTTTCAGAACCTTGCTGATAATTCTGATAATGCAGAATTTTTTTCTTTTGGAATTTCTCCGCAGGACAGGGAATTGAAATGTCTTGTTGTTTCTAAGGACAAATTTTTCACACCGGAGGACATTAAAAAGAATAATAAGCCAATCGTCCTGATTATCAATGGAATACACGCCGGTGAAATTGAAGGTAAAGATGCAAGTAAAATACTGCTTCGTGAAATTCTGATCACTAAAGAAAAAGAATATTTGATTGACAATGTTGTTTTAATGGTCGTTCCTATTTTCAGTGTAGATGGACACGAAAGAAAAAGTAAATATAACAGGATAAATCAGGATGGTCCCGAAGAAATGGGCTGGAGAACAACTGCGCAGGGATATAATCTTAACCGTGAATGGATGAAAGCCGATGCACCGGAAATGCAGTCGATGTTACAGTTGGTTGCAGAATGGAATCCGGATTTTATAATTGACAATCACACAACTAACGGGGCAGATTATCAATACACCATTACTTACCAGGTTGAGAGGTTTGCAAATATTTATCATAAAACTGCTGAATGGTTAAAGAATAAATTCGTCCCACACTTTATAAAAAATGTTGAAGAGGATGGATATCTTATATTTCCATATGTTGCACTGCGCAACTGGCGCGAAGGTCTTGATTACGGAATATCTGATTGGGCATCGGGACCAAGATTATCAACAGGTTATTTTGCACTTCAAAACCGTCCTTCACTTCTTATTGAAACTCATATGATCAAACCATACAAGGAAAGAGTATATTCGACTTTAGCTGTTCTGGAAACTACAATTGATTTCGTAAATAATAATGCTGAAGAAATACTAAATATCAACAAAGAAGCAGATGAAAAAACAATAGAGGAATTCTATAACAATCAAAACTATGTTCCTCTTTCATTTGGAGCTAGCGATAAGTTTGAAAATGTTGAGTTCAAAGGTATAGAGTATTATTATGAAGATTCTGAAATATCAGGAAGTAAAAAAATAGTCTATACCGGTCAACCAAAAGATATGATTGTGAATTACTATAATGATGTACGGGCTTTAGATTCAATTAAAACTGCAAAAGGTTATTACATACCCGCTGAATGGAAAGCCCTCGTTGACAGATTAAAACTGCATGGTGTTGAAGTGAATGAAGTAAAAGACCCAGTAGAGGTTGAAGCAACAAGATATAAATTTAAAAACATCAAAATGAATACTTCCTCCAGTGAAGGCCGTCACCGCGCAAATTTTGAATATGATACTTATAAAGAGAAAGTTATTATACCGGCAGGAACATTTTTTATTTCAACAAATCAAAGAACAGTAAGAATAATAACTCACCTGCTTGAACCAAAATCACCGGATTCATTTGTGCAGTGGGGATTTATGAACACGATATTCGAGCAGAAAGAATATTTTGAAAATTATGTGATGGAACCGATGGCTGAACAGATGCTGAAGGATGATCCCGAATTAAAGAAAGAGTTTGAAAAGAAACTTGCTGAGGATGAATCGTTCAGAAATAGTCCTTATGAAAGATTAAATTTTTTCTATAAACGAACACGTTATTGGGATAAAGAATTAAATGTTTATCCCATTATGCGGATTGATTGATAATGCTGCAATAGAATCTGCAATATGTTCTGATTAGAAATTAACCATCTTTAAACCGGATAATTATTTTATATGTGTTTCATTTGTTAACACTTTAGTTTAGATTAATTCACTTTTAGCTAAGAGTATATTGAAGCAAATGAAATTTTATTTGATATTATTCGTTCTTTTTCTTAATGTTGCCCCTTCAAAATGCTGGTTTAATTTTTGCTAATATGTTAAATAATATTTGAGCAAATTTTAATGAAGTATTAATATCATCAACCACAAATCATCATTCGAAAAAAAATTTAATCAATTAAATAAGGAGGCTTTATGAAAAATATTTTCCTTACCATGCTGGTACTTGTCATCATTGCTTTATTTTCAGGATGTTCCAAGGACGAAAATCCCGTTACACCTGATGCCGAAGTTCAGATCGGTGAGTTAGTTATAAATCCGAATTCTCTTATCGCCGGAACACCCACAGAAGTTATTGTCCGTCTGAATGTAACAGCCGGTGTTTCACTCGTCGATTCTTCTGTAAAATTGGTTAGGCTTGATGCAAATGATGCCATAGTTGAAGAACTGACCTTGCTTTTTGATGACGGCGATCTTGATCACGGCGATGAAATATCAGGTGATAATATTTTCAGTGCTATTGTAACTATTGTTCAGCCGGAAGGACAACTAAGACTAAAGGCAGTTGCAGAAGTGCAGCAGACAGACCAAGTGGTTACGGGTGGATCTGTTGTAAATACTGTTTCAGTTTATGCTGATTTTTCTTCACCGGAATTAAATATTCTACTTAATACACAGCAGGAAGCTTTTAATAAACTGAATGAATATATGGGCGGAAATGTTAATAATCTTGAAACCGCAATAGGGCAGGTTGTAACATGGCTTCAGGCTCAGCCGGGAGTTGACGAAGTTTCGTCTGATGGTACTGCAAATATTGAGATCAGGTATTCTTCAAATGTTTATGGTGGTCTTGTCTTTGCACAGGAAGATGAATTCGGTTCGATAATTAC
>JAWOIK010000301.1:0-16087 GCA_046484705.1 Ignavibacteriaceae bacterium
CGTGGATCAATTAAAATTTTTGCAATGTGCTCAGAGGTTTTCAATCCGATATTCTTAAAACTTTTTCCGCCGTCTTCTGATCTGTAAACACCATCACCCCATGAAACACTTCGCTGACTGTTATTTTCGCCTGTTCCAACGTATACAACATTATGATTATTCGGATCCAGAGTTACACAGCCTATTGAATGCGAGCCGTAGTTATCAAATACCGGTTTCCACGTTGTACCGGAGTTTGTAGTTTTCCATACATTGCCGCAGGCAACAGCTGCATAGTATTCATGGATATTATTCGGGTTTACTGCAAAATCGGAAATTCTGCCCGACGTTACTGCTGGACCGATTGAACGGAATTTTAATCCATTAAAAGTGGATAATCTATATGGATTCTTATCTTCCTTATTTTCATCCTGCGCGGTTATTGAGGTTATAAACATTGTTGAAAAAAGAATAAGCAAAAGACTTTTTTTCATGGTTTTCTCCGGATTGAAATTGAGCTGATATGTGAAGTATAATCTCTATCACTTGATTCGATATGTTTTGAAATTGAATTTGCTTAACAAACTTAGAACAGAGAAAAATTTTTTCAAAGAACTTCTGATGTGTTTCATCATAATTGTAAAGCCCGTAAATTTAAGTATCATTTATTGATCTGATATTATTTTTATGAATAACAAGAAAATTCCTCAATGGCTTGAAATAGCCAGAGAGATACAGCAGCTTGCACAAACCGGACTTGCATTTGCCTCAACAGATTATGAAAAAACCAGGTATGAAAGATTGACAGAGATTGTTTCAGAAATAGTTGAATGTAATACCGGGCTTGAAAAGGAATCGATAAATAAAGTGTTGATGAATCAACCCGGTTATGCTACGCCTAAAATAGATGTACGTGCTGCGGTAGTTGAGGACAATAAAATTTTATTAGTGCAGGAATCAACAGATAAATGCTGGGCAATGCCCGGCGGATGGGCTGATGTAGGCGATATACCTTCCGAAGTTGCTATAAGGGAAACAAAAGAAGAAAGCGGATTTGATGTTAAACCAGTTAAAGTAATCGGTGTTTACGATGCAAACCGTGTAGGCGGGCAGCTTGAATTTTTTCATGCATTTAAAATTATTTTCCTTTGTGAACTTATTGGCGGCTCTGCAGCTGCAAGCAGTGAAACTCTTGATGCAAAATTCTTTTCATTTAATCAACTTCCGGAATTTTCGATCAACAGAACGAATGAAAAACATATTGAAGAGATAAAACTTCACTTAAAAGATCCAAACCGTAAAACTTTTTTCGATTAGAGGTATTCCTATGCAGGATAGAATTAATTTAAATAAGAAGGAACTGGAAATAATTCTTCACTTGCTTGAAAATGCAGAAGAATCTATTATCAGGCATAATCTTAAAGTTAACAATGAAGAGTTTAACATATCCGATATTGATATGCTCAGAATGAAAATAATGGAATTACTCAAACAGTTTTCTTGATGAAACGAATATTAAATAATTTTTTGCCGGTAATTTTTATTGCCGGATGCGCAACGGTAAATCATCCGGATATAGATAATGCTAGAGAAGCACTGAATAATGGGTTTTACCAAACCGCTATTCACTATGCAAACCAGGAGATAATAGTTGATCCTTATAATGCGGATGCTTTTTTGATTAGTGCTAAAGCATACAGCAGATTAAATGAAAAAGACAAGGCTTTTGAAAATTTTAATAAAGCAGTAAATCTTTCGCCCGGAGACGAAACATATTTCAGTCGTGGTCTGGAATATCTGAAAAATAATGCTTTACCGGAAGCAGTTGAGGATTTTAATAAATCGATTTCATTTAATAACAAGAATCAGGAAGTATTTTTCACAAGAGCGTATACTAAATCGTTAATTGAAGATTTTGAAGGTGCGATTGAAGACTACAAAAAAACAATTGAACTCGATTCTTCCTACTTTGCTGCTTATATAAACCTTGGTAATATTTATGGTAGATTAGGCTATGAACAGGATGCGTTAACCTGCTTCACTATGGCAATAGGTGTTCAACCAAACAATCCGGACGGATACTTTAACCGTGGAAATCAAAAACTGATAATGGACGATCTGTCCGGAGGGATAGATGACCTGGAAAAATCCCTTATGATAGATGACAGGAACATAAGTGCACTATTTTTGTTATCCGAACTGAAAATTAAAGCAAACGATAATCTTGGTTCTTTTAAAGTCCTGAACAGGATACTAAGTTTGGAAGAGAGTCCGAAAGCACTGTACTTGCGGGGAACTATTTATCTGAAATTAGAAGATAAATTGAAGGCATGTGATGATTTTAACAGGGCGGGGGAACTGGGATATTATGATGCTTATGAAATGATTAATAAATATTGTTTGAAGCGTAAGAAGAAGAAATAATTAATTGGTTAATACAATTCCAATTTTACTCATAACATATTTTAACGTCCGTGTTAGAGATTTTTTGCAGAAAGGTCATCAATAATTTGATGACCTGATTATTTAACGAACCATATCAATGTCGTTCCTCATCATTTTTTACCGCCCATCATCATAGTCTTTTTGATCTATTGTTACAAAGCAGGAACTATCCAAAATTTGGTAATCAAAAAAATAAAAGGAAAAATCTTTATGAAAAAATTATTAATACTATATCCTGCACTTATATTAGTCCTGGGATTCAGTTATGGCAAGCTTATCGATGATAAAGCTAAAGGTATATTAAAACAGTTCCAGATGTCTGAAGGTTATGCAAAGGATGTGATCTTTCAGAACACATCAGGTCCTGCATTTTATTTACCGAATTATAAAGAGTTTAAGGGAATGATTTCCGGCGACCGAGTTACCTTAATTGAAACTACCGGAAAGTATATTAAAGAGTTTACACAAAGCGATGAGTTCAAGAAAAGATATATGGAGTATCGTGAATCCAGAAAACCATCTGCACCAGAGAAACCTAAAACTATGGATGAACTCAGAACCCGGCAAAAAGAAGATATGAAGAAATCAATAGCCAGTCTGGAAGAAAGTAAAAAGCAGATGCCTAAGGACCAGCAAGCAATGTTCGATGAGACTATTAAAATGTTTAAGGAACAATTAAAGGAAATGGATAATCCTGATAATCCGATGTTCAGTAAAGAAATGGATGAATACAGTAAGCAAGCTTACCAACAGCAGATGGAATATTATGAACAGCAGATTGCAGAATGGGAGAATGAGTACCCGGTTAATAACACAAAACCAATGATTAAAAAATGGCTGCAAAGTTTTCTAGACAAAACCAGCAATATAGATTTTAACGCCAGGTTGAAAGATGTAAAAGGCAAAAAGGTGTTTGAAAATCCTGAATATGAAAAGAAAGATTCGCAATGGAAGTTATATTTTCGTGCGGGAAAGGAAACTGTTAATGCGGGTCGAAAAGTAGCACAAACCTGGCTTAATGAGTTGAAATAATATCAGTAATATATTCACGTACGTGATGAGTCCGGATAGTTTATTAAGTCTTGATTGAGGCTGTGGAATTATTTCTAATATAAGATTAATATTTTTCCACAGCATTTATTTTAAACAATCAGAAAATAGAAACATCATAAAATTTGAGCATATTTTTCTGTAAGCCTGCCGGATTTATAAACAGGTATCTCAAATGAAAAAGTTGTACCGCTGCCTTCACTGCTTTCTACCTTTAGTAAAATATTATGCACATCAAGTATTTTTTTAACAATGGAAAGTCCCAGCCCTAATCCACTAAAATCCTTTTGATTATTATTTAACCCATTTCTTTTTCCTCTACCGTATCTGTCAAATACATGCGGCAGATCCTCAGGACTAATACCAAAACCGCTATCTTTAAGGCTTAACTGAATTGATTCACCAATCTTGTTTAATTTTAAAAGAATAGATCCGCCTTTTGGAGTAAACTTTATTGCATTCTCAATCAGATTCTGTAAAACCTTTTCCATCATCCCTATATCCGCATAAACCATCGGAAGATTAAAGGGAAATTTGGAAGTAAGTTCTATTTCTTTTGCTTCAGCCAGTATTAAATTTTTCTGGTGTATATCCTGGGCAAGCTCTGCAATTGAAAAGGGTTCGGGATTCGGTTTCGTTTCTTTAGCTTCCAGTTTTGAAAGTTCAAATAATTCCTCTACAAGTTTATTCAATCTTTCAGCACTGCTGTAAATTGTTTGAATGTAATTCTTTTTTTCACTTTCAGTCAAAGAATCTGATTTGATAAGAATGGTTTCAAGATAACCCTGGATTGTTGCGAGCGGTGTTCTCAGATCGTGAGAGACATTTGCAACAAGGTCTCTCCGCAAGTTATCCATAGTTTTCATTTCTTCCATGTTTCTTACAATAGTATCCGCCATTTCATTAAATGCATTTGCAATCTCTCCCAGTTCATCCTTTCTTTTTTGCTTAATTCTTGCCGAAAGATTTCCGTTCTTAAATTCCCTGACAACAGTTGTGATCCGTTTAATGTTAGCCATTATGAAACCGAGTGCAATCAGTGTAATTAATACCGCAGCCGCCAGGGTTATTGACATCGAACGCAATCCGATGCGTAATATATAGCTGTCGAAAAGGAATTGCATTGTGCTTTCAAATTCTTCGCTTGCAAGAATCACATAAACGTATCCCATTAATTTTCCATCTTCATAAGCAGGTGCTGCAGAAAAAACTTTTTCAGCATTGGGATTTTTGGGATCAATGCCTATGACAAATTCTTTTCCATCTGTACTGATAAATTTATTTACCAGTTCAAGATCGATGTATTCAATCTCAAGGGAATTATCATAAGGATAAAAACTAATTATCCTGCCTTCGATGTCCAGCAGATAAACTTCAATTGCCGGATTAATTATCATTACATCCTGGAAAACAGCTTTAAGAATTTCTTCATTCGGTTCTCCGTCAATAAAGCATTGGTTTTCATCAGCAATGTGCGGGGCTATTTCAGCATTCAGACGCTGGCTGGCTTCCTGGAAGTACATCTCGGCTGTGAATACTGATATGTAAATGTATATAGTGGATAGAAGCAGAAGAATGACCAGAAATGTAATCCCAATTTTCCAGTACAACCTGTTATAAAAATGAATTTTATTTTTTTCGCCGCCTTCATTTAATTTCATACCGAACCTTTTTCTTTATTCGGACTCTTTGCCGGAAGATTTTCCAATTCATTGAACCTGTAACCAACACCCCATGAAGTAAGGATATAAACAGGACTGGAAACATCACTTTCAATTTTGCTTCTTAATCTGTTGATATGCGAGTTAACTGTGTGTTCGTACCCGTTGTATTGATAGCCCCATAGCAGGTTCAACAATTGTTCCCTCGTATACGTTCTTCCCGGATGTGATGCCATAAGATGAAGCAGATCAAATTCTTTTGGGGTCAGTTCAATCCTTTCTCCATCAAGAGTTACACGTCGTTTTGAAACTTCTATAACAAGATCACCAGCCGATATATCTGAATATTCATCAGATTCTTTTTGAATTGCCTGTACCCTCCGGAAAATAGCTTTTACTCTTGCAATGAATTCTCTTATGCTAAATGGTTTTGTAAGATAATCGTCTGCACCGACTTCTAAACCGAGAACCTTATCAAACTCTTCAGATTTTGAAGTGAGCATTAGTATAGGTGTGTAGACTTCCTTTTTTCTTATCTCTTTACATATATCCAGACCATCAAGTCCCGGCAGCATCAGATCAAGAACAATTAGATCGTAATTGTTCACTAAAGCATCTTTTAATCCATCTTTTCCATTAGCAATTTTTTTCATATTACAATTAAGGTCTTTAAGATGAATTTCAATCAGATCGGCTATAGTTTTATCATCCTCTATAATCAGAACATCTTTCATATCGATAAATTTTTATTTAATGAATGTTTTGAGTCCGGAATAATTAATTACTGTAAAAACCGGAAGAGAAAAACTATAATCCTTCTATCCGGGAATGAATATGAATTATAGTTCTGTTTATAAAATAAAAAGCAAAATCCAGATTTACTATAGCTAGACTTACCCATTTTAGTGAGTCTCATAAAACCGGATCATTATCTCAACAATATCATTTTTTTAGTTTCTTTAAAATTATTCGTTGATAATGTGTAAAAATAAATTCCGCTTGAAAAATTTTCAGCATTCCAGTTAACAGAATAACTGCCAGCCGGTATTAGTTCATTTACAAGTTCGTCAACCTGTTCACCAATGAGATTGAAAATCTTTATTGAAACAAATTCATCGTTTAATGTTGAAAATCTAATGGTTGTTGAAGGATTAAACGGATTAGGGTAATTCTGACCTAACGAATATGAATCGGGATAAGCGTTGTAATCCTGCTCAACAAATGTTAATGATTCATTCAATACAACAGGGCAGTTTACATTTGCTGCTCCTGTTACAAGAATGTTAGCCATCAGTGCAGATTGCAGATCTGAAACCATGTTGAAATCGTTATTATCATAAATATTAACAATCCAAAGAGGGGAGTATGAACCATCTTCCGGAAGTGTTGCTGTTACATTATGTGTTCGTCCGGTTGAATCTGTTACAAATCCTGAAGGCGGACCCCCGCCTGGCTCACCCGGATTAATATTAAATGTAACATAAATCGGTGATATAGGCACTTTTCCTAACGAATTAACCATCAACGATCTTTCCGAAAAATTAAAATAAAATACTATTGTTGTTTCGTACCAGCCTCGTGTTAATCCGGGATCTTCGCCCGGGTTATATCTTAATTCTGCTGTTGAACCTTCAGGCACAATAGGACAATTAACAAGAATATCAGTTTCTGAAACTGGGTGACTACCTATTATTTCAGATACTTTTGTAATGGTATTAGCTATATAATTTGCCGGAACAGTTACAGCGTGAACTCTCCAGAAGTCATTGTACCCGTCATCTCCGGGAATCACATCAACAATATTCAATTGATCTTCAACGGGACTTGTTTCACCTTCCCTGAACAGCACATAAATCGGTGCCGGTTCTGTTGGCTGCACATCGAAATTATAATAAGCAATAAATTCACCCTGCGGACCGAGTCCCGATGTAATAAATGGTTCAACATCAAAATCAATTGGTTCATTTGGTCCCGGTAAACCATTAACCGAGTCTCTGACAAACAGAGTTCCTGCTTCCATACTGAACCTGTCAACACTGGCTTTCATTGCTGTGTCGGGATTGACCTGTGCAATACCTGCAGCTGAATTCAATAAAACAAAAAGTATAATAAATATTTTTCCTAACTTCTTCATAATACGCTCCTTTCGTATGGTTGATTTTTTATAAATCCGGTTCCAATTTGCAGTTTAATTATCACGAGAGTATAACAAGATTATAATTTTTTTGTGCAATTAGTTCGTTATTAAAAATACTTTTCTTGATCTCACAATAGTCCCGTTTGCTTTTGATTTTATTATTCTTAATTTATCACTACTGCATTCAGAACTCATGATCAACTTCCACTTACTGTTTCTGCAGTTTCAATTTCGGTATAATACTCGCTAATAATAGTTCGATTTTGTTTTGATTTAGAATGTTTAATAAGTCATTTAATAATTAACATTTATTTGGAGGATCAATTATATGGAATCGGCAATGTTTCGCAGAATTGCAGGTGCTATTCGTTTCAAACTACTAATACTATTTCCAATTTTCATTTTATCTTTTCTCATAGTCTCCTGTGCAGACGACAAGAATCCGGAAGCACAAAGAGCTTACTTAACACCGGATATATTATGTGGTACCGTTCAATTTACTGACGGCTGCAGCCCAAAACTGGATACTTTAATCAGTTTTGGAATTGCGCTGCTGCATCATATGACTTATGAGGATGCAGAATATACATTTAACCAGGTGATCGAATTAGATAAAGATTGCTTCTGGGGTTATTGGGGTAAAGCGATGACATATATTCATCCTTTGTGGCCGGATGTTCCGGACAGTATTACATTAGATAAGGGGTATCAACTTTCTCAAAATGCACTTAGCCTTGCAAAATCGGAGAAAGAAAAACTTTATGCCTCTGCTGTTGCTGCATACTTCGAAACAGGTTATAATAAAACTGAAACTGAAAGGCTTTCTGCGTTCAAAAACGGCTGGCAGTTTGCAAGTAAAGAATTACCCGATGACATTGAATCGAGAATGTTTTCAGTTCTTACAATGCTCGCTACGGTTCCGCCAACAGACAAATCATATGATATTCAGCGTGAAGCCGGGGCTATTGCCGAACAGACTCTGGAGATAATACCGGATCATCCTGCAGGTTTCCATTATGCTATACATGCTTATGATGTTCCGCCTTTAGCAAATAACGCATTAAGAGTTGCAAGAAATTATTTTAAAATTGCACCGGAAATTCCACATGCATTGCACATGCCGAGTCATATTTTTACTCGTCTGGGTTACTGGCAGGAATCGATTGAGATGAATTCAAGATCTGCCAATGCCGCATGGAAATTACCCGCCGGTAATCAGATATCCGGTCACTACTTTCACGCACTGGATTATCTTGCTTATGCTTATCTGCAAAAATCTGAAATTGAAAAAGCAATGAAGGTTGCAGAATTACTTGATACTTTAAATGGAACATTTCAACCTGTAGGTGCTACTGCATATTCACTGGCAGCAGTTCAGGGTCGTATTTTCCTTGAAACACAACAATGGTCAGAAGCTGCTGAAATAGTATTGAATAACCGAACTAATTTCCCTTGGGAAAAATTTCCGCAGTATGAAGCATTGGTATATTATGCAAAAGGTATAGGGGCAGGAAGAAGCGGCAACACGGAGGTTGCTGAAGAATGCTATCAAAAATTACAAGAACTGCAGAATACTTTTAAAGATACTCAAACGTATCAGTATTGGATTACGCAGATTGAAATTCAAAAAACTGCCGTGAACGCTTTGGAGCTTTATGCAAAAAAAGAAAATGAAAAATCAATTGAAATGATGAAGATAGCTGCAGATCTTGAGGATGCAACAGAAAAAAACCCTGTTACACCAGGTCACCTTCTACCAGTAAGAGAAATGCTCGGCGATCTGCTAATGGAAATGAATCGACCCGAAGAAGCTTTAGCAGCATATGAATTATCTATGATAAATAATCCTAACAGGTTTAACTCATTATATGGTGCTGGAAAATCTGCAGAAATGATAGGTAATGTGGAAAAAGCAAAAACCTATTTTGCTGAACTATTAAAACTGAATGAAGGTTCAAAACCGAACAGGAAACAAATTACTTATGCTGAGAATATTGTAAATAATAAAATGTAAAGCGAATATATTGGCAGAGTATTTTTTTTCTTAAACTGTAGAAAAATTATTTGTGGGCGACATAAGTCGCCCTGAATTTTAATTCCGAAAAATTTTATCTCAACAAAATCATTTTCTTAGTCTGCAAAAAACTCCCAGCCTCTATTCTATAGCAATAGACTCCGCTAGATAATCCGCCGCCGTCGGATGCTGCATCAAAATCAACCTCATATATTCCCGGTTGCTGTTCTTCGTTTACCAGAACCGCTACTTCGTTTCCGAGGATGTCATATACTTTTAGTGTTACTCGTAGAGATGTTGCATTAGTAGCTATCCGGTTGGCATGCAACGTCTCTACTGATGGAACCGCATATTTTATTTTTGTTGAAGAATTAAAGGGATTAGGATAATTCTGTTCAAGTGAAAACTCTTCAGGAAAATTTATTTGAACTGTTAGGATACTGGAATATTCAGAAGTGCCGTCAAAGTCGATTTGCTTTAGTCTGTATTGATAAGTGCCTGAAGTTAATCCAAAATCTGTAAATGAATAATGCTTTATTTCAGTTGTCGTACCATTCCCATCAACAAATCCTAATTTTTCCCAATCCATAAGGTTTGAATTTTGACTTTTTACTTTTGACTTTTCAATTTCAAAACCACGGTTATTTAGCTCTGATGCAGTTATCCAGTTTAACGTAACATCATTTTCGATAACATTGTAGGTGAAGGAAGTTAATTCAACCGGAATAAAAGTATGAATACCATTTCTGGCTAGAATCTCTGCTGCACCTAATGAATAATCATACCATGCAACGGTTAATCTTAAAAACGGATTTATCAGGGGTCCATCCCAGGCATAACAGATTCTTGGTCTGGATGATGTTTCAGAATTAACTGAAAGATTGATGGAATCCTGCCAGGTAACCCCCGCATCGCTTGACCATTTGAAAAAAATATCTGAATTATCATAAGCGGGAGCTGAATGCGTATTATCAGACCAGGTGAAGTAGATATAACTGCCAAATACTTCAATACACGGAGTATTCGAATTCCCCGCATTATTTGTAATATTAACAGGAGTTGACCATGTCTCACCAAAATCTGATGAACTCAACAAAAATATTTCATCAAAATTAAAAGTTATGATATCATCGGAAGCAATATACAAGTTTCCTAACAGGTCATATTTCATATTTATTCTGTTCTGCGGTCGGTCATCATTGGTGATATTAGTGGGAGTTGTCCAATCAATTCCGCCATTAGACGATTTAGTAAAGTAAATATCGCTTAAAGGATATGTTGTAGTTTCAATCCATGCGCAATACAGATTCTGCCAATCACCCTGAAGCTGAACCCACCTTGATGTTGTAGCAGTATTGGAAATATTCTGAGGAATTGTCCAGGTATCATTTAATATAGAATAAGTTGAAAAGTATATTTCATAATTATTGTTAGGTCTTTCTTCCCAAACTGCATGCAGATAAAAGCCGGACACAACCATCTGCGGCGTAATTGCCGAAGCATTGCCTGATATTTTCTGCATTGGTGACCAGGTGCTGCCGCCATTAGTAGATTTTTGAAATATTACTTCATAAATTCCGCCCGTTGCAAGTGTATGATAAAGAATAAAAATATTCTGGTGACTTGAAGCACCAACCACAGGCCAGCCGCAGGTGTTAGGTGTATTTGAGACTGTTACATTAGCACTCCAGGTTTGTCCCATATCGGATGAGCTTTTAAATTTTATTTCGCCGTTATCACCCCAGACGACAAAGTAGTTAAAATCAAAGGTATAAACTGAATGATAGTCAGATGTTGCAAAAGATGTGTTTGACAGGTTATAAGTATCTGACCAGTCGATCTGTGCATTTACTGTGAGGGTAAAAGTTAATAGGGATAATAACTGAATAAAAAATCTTGACGTCATTAGTTTGCTCCTGATAAATTTACTAAAACTTACGACTTAGAATCAGAAAAAGCAATCAGCAAAGCCCTGAAGTTCATTACATTGGTCAATTGATGCCAACTATAAAGTAAGTTAAAATTCCGGAATAGAATTGAATCACAAGAATCATCGGTAGGAATTAGTGTCTGAAGAAATAAATATTAAAGCAGTTTTTCTTTTCTATATTTATTGAATCCATACTTGGTAAGCATTTCAAGCTCCTTTAACTCTGCAGGTTCAATTTTTTTAAAGTTAAAACAGGATTTGCCCTGCATCCGTTTCTTCAAAGAGGGTGAAATATTTTTTAACAACTCCGGGAAAATGTAAACAGGCATTAAATAAAAACTCACATAATTTTTTTTAATATTTACCGCACCGAAGAAAATATTTCGCTTATACTTTTCAGAATAACCGGCATCAAGTGAATAGTTGGTTTCATCTGACACAGTTAAATTTAATTGTGATTCATATTTCATTAATAATTTTTTTAGCTGCTGAAAAGTTTCTGTGAAGTTTTCATTATTCATACATACTCCTAAAAGGGGATTTAATTTCTTTACAAATATAATCCAGCCGGATTAAAATTCGGCACTTATGCCAATTGAAGGTAATATTCCTATTGAAGAAGACTCATCAACTTTCTGTTCGCGATAATCCCATCTGATTCCGCTGGAGTTATTTTGATTATAAATATTCTGGATATCAATATATGTAATAAGAGTCCATCCGGTGAAGAACCATCTCCTGTCAACACGTATATCAAGACTGTGTGATGATTTCATCCTTCTTGAATTGTAATCAGAGATATTTTGCGTACCATTACCGGAAAAAGGAGTAAAAGGTTTGCCTGAAGCAAAGCGGAATTTTGTACTCGCTTCCCAGTACTCATTAAATTTATATCCGCTGCTTAAATTAAAAATCCAGTTCTGATCATAGCTCCCCGGTCTTTGAATTCTGTCTAATGCAGTAAACTTTGCTTCACTGTAGGTTAAACTCAATATTCCATAATACGGAGTTTGTGAAAGTTTTTTCTGGACAGATAATTCAATTCCATGTGCATTTCCATAACCTTCACTCACTAATGGTTCCAGACCAAATGAAGAGTAATTATCATCTGAACCTGCAAATCCGGCACCGGTATTTGCCAGAACGAGATATGGTCTTACAATACTTGTCGGGTAGTCGGAATAATCTTTATAAAAGCCTTCAATTTTTAAAAGTGCATCATCGTTAAGCCGGTGGTCAAACCCTATTACATACTGGTTAACACTTACATTTTTCAGATTCCTGTTCCTTTCATCTGCAATAAGCCAGATGTAGGAAGGAGTTTGAGAATACATTCCGGTGCTAATATTTATGCTAGTGATTTCTGTTAACTTGTAAGAAAGCGAAAATCGCGGACTTAAATAAGTGTTTGTGTTTAAAGCATTAAAATAATCTAACCTTAATCCAAGATTTGTTGATAACCGGTTTAATGGTCTGAAGTTAAAATTAAGATATGATCCAAACTTTAAAAAATTTTCGCTTTCAGTTAGTGATGTAATTGGCAGGGAGTCGCCAAAAGTGGTAATGAATGTGGGGAATAAAATATCTGCATCAAACTCTATAAGTTTTACAGTTACACCCACATTCAGTTCTGTCTTGTTTGAAAATTGATAAACAAGGTCGGTTCGTAAATTATTTTCTTCTTCGATTGATTTGTTTGTGAACACGGGATTCAGGTTTATATCCCTTTGACGTGAATTAAAATCAGTATAGTTGCGGCTTAACGAGATGTTGTAATAACCTTTATTGATCAATCTGCGGAAATTTAATCCTGCTATATATTGAACCTGGTCGGTTCCAAGAATTCTTGCATTATCAGATATCTGTTCTTCATCATTATTGAAAAATCTGACATTATCAAATGCGCTGATGAATAAAAATGAAAGTGAATTTTTGTTATCAATTTTAAAATCGGCTTTGGTTAAAACGTCGTAGTATTCCGGAACAAATGAAAATCCTGCAGCCTTGAAAATGAAATCCAGATAGCTCCTTCTTGCAGAAAAAATAAAGGTTGAGTTTTCATTAATTACCGGTCCTTCGGCATTTAAACCGAATTGTGAAGCAGAAATTGTTGCTTTGCCTCCTATCCTGTCATTTCTGCCATTTCTTAAATCAATTGAAAGTACAGATGAAAGTTTATCACCATATAAACTTGAAAAACCCCCAGTGGAAAATGTTGTCTCCCTGACATAATCTAAATTGATATAGCTTAATGGTCCTCCGGTTGCACCCTGGGTACCAAAATGGTTTATATTCGGTACTTCCATTCCATCAACAAGATAAAGATTTTCAGACGGTGCACCGCCTCTTACTATTAAATCATTTCTGCCTGCATCAGCCTGTGCCACCCCAGGTAATACTGATAAAGCACGAACAACATCTTCAAATCCGCCAGGACTCCGGCGGATTTCTTCATAACTAAAACTTCTGATACTGTTTAGTTCAATGGGATTTCTCTGGAAATAGTCACCCCTTACTATGACACCATCAAATTCAATTGCTTGGATGTTAAGAGCAAATATTACCTGGGTTAATTTACCAGGGGAAACGACAACATCAGTTTTAACGAAAGGCTCATATCCTATTATTGAAGCTCTTAACTGGTAAGTGCCCGGGTCAATATTATCAATTATAAAATTGCCATTTAAATCCGATGCCGTTCCGGTTGTAGTACCAACAATCGTTATATTGACACCGATCAGCGGTTGTTTTGTTAAATTGTCTATTACCGCACCGGAGATACTACCCTTAATATCAATCGAAACTGCATTTGCATAATCTGCCGTTACCCAAACAGTTAGTAATATAATAGCTGCCGCGACCATAGTTTTTTTCTTTAATAATCTTATCATACAGACATAACAAAAATTACAGGTAAAAGTTCAATAATGAATTTTAGGTATAAATTTATTTACTTGTACTATTTATTTATATTTAATTGTGAATAATATTCAGTTAGTAAATTTTAATTTATTACCTAGTGAAACGCAAACTCATTAACCAGGCAGAAATCCAGAGTAATCATCTTGCTGAAATAACCTCAGCATTTAATGAATCATTTTACTGGATAGTATATAAATACGACCAGGAACGTGAAGAAGTTTTTTATTCTGACAATCTGAAAGACATTACCGGGTATGATCCTGATGAGATGATTTCTTTGAAAGGGCGTGGGCTTGAACTGGTTGCAAGTGAGGATATAAACTATGTTAAACTTATGTACTCGGAGCTTGAAAAGTTTGATAAGAATAAGATTGATATAGTTTACCGCATCACTACCAAGAACAATAAAATTAAATATCTGAACGAAAAAATTATTTACGAAAAAAGGAGTGAACAGCTTAAAGTATATAAAGGAGTGGTAACAGATATTTCCTCCGGCAAGAACCAGGAAGAATATCTGCTCTCACATCTTGAAGAACTTACAAAGATGAACCATGCAAAAGATAATTTTATTTCGATTCTTTCTCATGATCTTCGTGCACCCTTTACAAGCATACTGGGTTTTACAGAAATTCTGCTGAATGAAACACAATTATCCGAGGCAGAAAAAACAGAGTATCTTAATTACATCCATGATTCATCCGCAAACCAGCTTCAGCTTGTTAATTACCTGCTTGATTGGTCAAGGCTGCAAACAGGCAGGCTTAGTATTGAACCAAACAGACTGTTGGCTCAGAGCATCGTGTTTAATTGTGTCTCTTCACTGACCGGAAATGCTATCCGCAAAAACATTGATATTAAGGTGAAGATAAATGAAAATATATATGTAAATGCAGATGAACGGCTGCTTACACAGGTTTTTACTAATCTGCTCAGCAATTCTATCAAGTTCTCGCGTGAAGGTAAAATTATCGAAATATCCGCTGAGCGTTATAACGATGAAATGATAGAATTTGTTATAAAGGATGAAGGAGTCGGAATTTCAGCCGAAGCTCAGTTACGCTTATTCCGGTTCGAAAAAATGTTCTCTACAACCGGTACAAAAGGTGAAAAAGGAACGGGTTTAGGATTGCCCCTTGTAAAGGAAATTATTGAGAAACATGACGGTAATATCTGGTTTTATTCCAGGGAAAATGAGGGAAGTGAATTTCATTTTACCATTCCCAGCGCTTCAAACACAATGTTGTTAATAGAAAATATCGAAGATGACTGTAATCTACTTGCTAAAATTATCAGGGAAAAATTTCCTGAGTATAAGATTGTTATAGTCAGCAATGGATATGAAGCGATAAACTATATTGTAAAAGAGCATCCCACGTTGATTATTACTTCTCATGAAACACCTTTAATGAGCGGAATTCAGTTTTTAAAATCAATTCACAGCGGTGATCAAAATTTTAATACACCCGTTATTGCAATTCTTTCTCATCATAATGAAATAATTAAGAAATCTTATGATGAATTCGGAGTTCGTTCTGTTATTTCTAAACCCATTGATCCGGATGTGCTTATTGAAAAAATTGTATTGGAGCTGAAGTAGTATTTATACCTGCAAAAGTTTGCATTTAATTAGCAGAAAGTCAGAATTAGTTCGGCTTATGTTCAAACCAAATCTTTTTTTACCCATTAACAGCACTTGAACCAATTATAAAAAAGTCCATTTGTTTAACTATTTTTACACCTCAGAATTTATTTTTAAGGAGGAATAATTGAATATTGCAGTAGTAGGAACCGGATACGTAGGGTTAGTTACCGGAACCTGTTTTGCTGAAACAGGAAATAATAGACCACTTTGGGGAACGGGTCCTTGCGCCAGACGACCTTTCCTGTCGCGGCATCCAGGCACGACACCACGCCGCCCACGCCCAAGGTAACGATCTTGCCATCGG
>JAWOIK010000280.1:0-12777 GCA_046484705.1 Ignavibacteriaceae bacterium
AATTGGCGCCCGGCAAGAAGACATAAGTCAGGCAGAAGAGACTTTGAAACAGGCAGAAATAAATTATCAATCTGCTGAAAAAGATAAAGAACGATTTGAAAACCTTTATAAATCTAAATCAATAACCAAGAAACAGTATGATGATGTTATTTCAAAGTATGCAATTACTTCTGCACAGTATAACGCTGCAAAAGAAAATTTTAACAAGATTAAGAATCTCGCCCGTCCCGAAGAGCTTAAACAAGCAGAGGCTAATGTAAATCGTGTAAAAGCCAGTGTTGAATTGATAAAAAAAAATTTGAACGATTGTTTTGTTACTTCTCCAATAGATGGAATAATCGTTAAAAAATTTATTGAAGCCGGTGAAAATGCAGGTATGATGTCATCTTTATTCAAAGTTTCTGATCTCAGTAATGTTGATTTGATGCTTTATGTTTCAACAACAGAACTTGGAAAAGTTATGCTGGGACAATCGGTTGATGTAATTGTAGATACTTATCCCGATAGAATTTTTAAAGGAAAAGTAGTTTACATTTCTCCTGAAGCTGAGTTCACCCCAAAAAATATTCAGACAAAAGAAGAGAGAACAAAGCTTGTTTTTGCTGTTAAGGTTAGCATTGAAAACCCGGGTTACGAATTAAAAACAGGTATGCCGGCGGATGCGGTTATTAAATTGCAAAATTGAAAGATTACAAAATTTTAAGATGAATGAATTCCGTAATTAAAATAGAAAACTTAAAAAGAAGTTTCGGCGATATTGTTGCTGTAAACGGAGTATCATACTCAGTTACCAAAGGCGAAATGTTCGGACTGGTTGGTCCTGACGGTGCAGGAAAAACTACTACTATCAGGATGTTGATTGGTTTACTACGACCGGATTCAGGAAGTGCTGAATTACTAGGATATAATATTATTGCCCAGAAAAATAAAATCAAAAATGAAATTGGTTATCTATCTCAAAAATTTTCATTATATGGAGATCTTACCATTGATGAAAACATAGAGTTTTTTGCTGACATACACGGAGTGAAGAATTTTAAAGAAAGAAGAGATGAACTTCTGGAGTTTACAAGATTAACACCTTTCCGTGACCGCCTGGCGGATAAACTTTCCGGCGGTATGAAACAGAAACTTGCACTTGCCTGTACGCTTATACATAAACCCAAAATAATATTTCTGGATGAACCAACAACCGGAGTTGATCCAGTTTCCAGAAGAGATTTCTGGAAGATACTTTCAAATCTGCTTAAAGAAGGAATAACAATTTTTATGACTACTCCTTACCTTGATGAAGCAGAACGCTGCAATAAAATTGCTTTAATGAATAACGGAGAAATTATTAGCTGGGATACACCCAGGAATTTAAAAGATTCACTAAAAGAACAAATTGTGGAGATTGTGTGCTCACCAATCCGTGATGCTTATAATATTATAAAAACGACTACTAATTACGAAGTACAGATGTATGGTGACAGGCTTAATGTAGCTCTCAGAAATTTCGACAATCAATATAAAAATCTCGAAAAACTTTTAAGAGATAACAACGTACAAATATTTGATCACAGGGTAATTACACCTTCACTTGAAAATGTTTTTATCCATCTTATAGGTGAAGCATCCTAGATCGTTATATAGAATGAAGAGGAATTAAAAATGAAAAAAAATATTTTGTTAAGCTTGATGTTGATACCTCTAGTATATCCGCAAAATCATAAGTTGACTCTTGAGCAAAGTATTGAACTGGGACTTCTAAATAGTAAAGACTTAAAGATTTCTCAGTCAAAACTGAAAAGTTCTGAAGCAAAAGTATCAGAGGTGAATTCGATGTTTCTACCTCAATTAAAATTTATGGCAAACCACACAAGATTAAGTGATAACGTTCCTCCCTTTCAGGTATTAACACCTTTCTCACCTTTGCCTATCAAAATATCAGAACCGGTTCTGGATAATTTCAATCTGAGAATTTCACTTCAGCAGCCGTTGTTCACAGGGTTCAGGCTTCTCTCTTCAAAAAAAGCAGCTCAGCATTACTACAACGCAGCATCAGCAGAATATTCTAAAGAAGTGAATGAGGCTGCTTTTAATATTCACAGTGCATTCTGGAATTATTATAAGGCCGGGGAAGTAAGAAATATATTATTAAATAGTCTTAGACAGATTGAAAACCATCTAAAGGATACTAGAAACTTTCTTGATAATGGACTTGTAACTCAAAATGACTACCTGAAACTTCAGGTGCAATACTCAAATACAAAACTGCAATTAATTGAAGTTGAAAATAACCTGAATATCTCTCGTGCAGTTTTTAATAAGACGCTTGGAATTCCGCTGGAATCGCACACCGAGGTAATTGCAGATGAGTTAAATGTTAAAATTGTTGAGTATGAAATCGAAGATTTAATAAATGAAGCGAAAGCAAATCGTGAAGAAATTGAATCACTTTCTTACAAGTTAAAAGCAACGAATGAGAACACAACTGCTGCAAGATCAGGCTGGTTACCGGATATATATTTATCCGGAAACTACTATTACAGTAATCCTAATACCAGGTATCAGCCACTTACTGATCAATGGAATGACACATGGGATGTGGGTGTAACATTAAAATGGGATATCTGGGATTGGGGATCAACCTCTTCAAAAATAACTCAGGCACAGGAGCTTTCTGCCCAGACTCAGGCTTCTCTTGAAAAACTGCATGACAACATTGAAGTAGAAGTCTATCAAAACTATTTGAATCTGATCAAATCGAAAGAAAAAGTAGATGTGAGCAGACTTAGTTTGGAGCAGGCATCTGAAAATTACCGTATCACTAGTGAAATATATAACGAGCAGTTAGCAACCAGCACAGATTTGATTGATGCAGAAGTTGCAGAATTCCATGCCGCAACAAATCTCACAACATCTTTAATTGAATTTAATCTTGCTAAAGTGAAACTTGAGAAGGTAATTGGAAGAAGAATTTATTGAGAAACAGAAGTCAGATGAGTTTTAATCAAATAATTCATTCAATTAATTAAAAAGTAGATAGCAATGAAAACCAAATCTTTCAAAGTACTAACTGTATGGCAGAAAGCTCACCATTCTGTTTTGGCTGTTTATAAACTGACAAAGTCATTTCCAAAAGAGGAGTTGTTCGGACTGACAGCTCAATTCAGAAAAGCAGCTATTTCTATTCCAGTAAATATTGCAATGGGATATAGAAAAAGAGGCAAAGCTGATAAAGCAAGGTTTTTCAATATATCAGAAGGTTCTCTTGAAGAATGTAAATACTATTTAATCCTAACAAAAATTTTAAATGCAAACATAGATCAAGAAAATGAATTGGCAGAAGAAGTAAGCAAATTATTTAATGCTTATTCAAACAAAATTCTGTCTTCTTAAAGAAAATTATGGAAAGCATAGAAGTACAAAACTTAACAAAAAAATTCGGCAGCTTTACAGCAGTTGATAGTATTTCATTTTCTGTAAAGCAGGGTGAAATATTTGGTTTTCTTGGTGCAAATGGTGCCGGAAAATCAACAACAATACGAATGCTAATCGGAATTCTTGAACCTACATCAGGCGATGCTGTAGTGGGCGGCTACAGCATAGTGAAACAACAGGATAAAGTTAAAACACAAATTGGATATATGTCGCAGAAATTCTCGTTGTACAACGATCTTACTGTTGAAGAAAACATACGTTTCTTTTCAGGAGTTTATGGGTTAACCGGTAAGCGATATGAAGAACGTAAGAAATGGGTATTGAAGGTCGCCAATCTTGAAGGCAAAGAAAAGCTTCTTACAGGATCACTTCCGGGCGGCATTAAACAAAGACTTGCATTGGGCACGGCAGTAATTCACGAACCAAAAATTGTTTTTCTTGATGAACCAACCAGCGGTGTCGATCCTGTTTCCCGAAGAAATTTCTGGGATCTGATAAACGAACTTTCTGCCGGAGGAACGACCGTGCTTGTTACAACTCACTATCTTGATGAAGCAGAATTTTGCAATGATATTATTTTGATTAACGCAGGAAAATTAATTGCACAGGGAAATGCTAAAACACTTAAAACTAAATACATAAAAAATTCAATACTTGAAATTGAATCTGATAATGTAATTGAAAGTATGGAAATACTGGAAAAAGAAGACTGGGTTGGTGAAACTTCTATATTCGGCAATTACATTCATATAATATTGAATAATAATAATATGGGCGAGTCAGAAGTTAGAGAAATCCTGACTAACAAAAATTCAATTGCAGTGTACAGGGTCAATAAGATAGTGCCGACATTGGAAGATGTATTCATCCATCTTTTGGAAAGAAGCCCATCTTAAACCCTTCGCTGTGGAAGGGCTTATAGAATAGTGCTGTAATTTGTTATTTGCAATATGATTGGTCAATTTCATAAACGTTTTTATTGGTATATAATGATTAAAAAAATCTTACAGAAAATAAATACTTTCTCCTCCCCTTGGGGCAGACTGGGAGGCGCTGTTATTGCTATTGCAAAAAAAGAGCTCAGACAATTAAAAAGAGATAAGCGCTTGATGTTTGTAATCTTTTTCTTTCCTGTAATGCTGCTTATAATGTTTGGTTATGCTGTTAACTTTGATGTGAAACATATTAAAATAGCAATCTACGATCAGGAGCGATCATCACTTAGCAGAGATTTCATCAATTCATTGCTGCACTCAGAGTACTTTGATCTTGTGGAAATGATCAAAAGTGAAAATGAAATTAATAGGTATTTAGATGCGAAACTTGCACAATGTGTAATAGTAATTCCGAATGATTTGTCACAAAAACTATATTCAAACAGAGAAGTTAAAATTCAATTCCTGATTGACGGAGTAGACGGAAACACTGCAAACATCATTAATAATTATGCAAACCTTGCAACACTCAACTTCAATCAGAATTATACAGAAGAAGTTCTGGCTGTAAAGGGAATAAAGCAATATGTGCCAATTAAGCTTGAACCGCAATTCTGGTTTAATCCCGAATTGAAAACATCAAAGTTTCTTGTGCCGGGATTGATAGCTATGATTCTCATTGTTACAGCTGTAATTTCAGTAGCACTTTCTCTGGTTAAAGAAAAAGAACGAGGAACAATTGAGCAGATAAATGTTTCACCACTAAGCTCACTGGAACTTATTATTGGAAAATCCCTGCCGTTTGTTCTAATTGCATTAATAAATGCCGGTTTTATTCTTATAGCCAGCAATTTTCTGTTTGGCTCCGAAGTAAATGGAAGTCTGTTACTGCTCTTTGCAACCACACTTGTTTTTCTGATCGCATCAACCAGTTTAGGAATTTTTATTTCGGTTGTTTCAGACACACAGCAGGTTGCATTTACACTTGCCACATTTATTTCATTGCTTCCGTCATTAATTCTATCAGGATTTATTTTCCCGATTGAAAGTATGCCATATGTTGTTCAGATAATAACGAATGTCACTCCTGTAAAATTCTTTCTTAAAATTTTAAGAGCAATTATGCTTAGAGGTGTTGGAGTAGAAGCATTCTGGGATCAGCTGATTTACCTGGGAATTTTTACTACCGTTCTGATAGTGCTTGGAACTATTATTTATAAAAAGAAATCGCAGACAGCATGAAAACAATAATTCGATTTATTATAAAAGAATTTCAACAGTTTAAAAGAGATCCGAAAATGTTCGGTATAATTCTGATCGCACCTGTAATCCAATTAATTTTCCTGGGATATGCGGCAAACCTTGATGTTGAAAACGTTAAGATGGTTGTTTATGACCAAAATAAATCTTCAACCAGCAGAGAATTAATTAATAGATTCACAGTCTCAGGTTATTTCGAAATTATTGAATATGTATCCGTATATGACCAACTTGAAGATAAACTTAACAATGCAGAAGCAATTTTAGCTCTCGTAATTTCTCAAGATTTTGAAGAAAAAATTCATCGTAGAGAGACTGCAGCCTTACAAGCAATATTTGAAGGTTCGGATGGCAATCAGGCATCCATTGCGGCTGGGTATGTTCAGATGATTGTGACTGGATTTTCTAAAGATATCATCACTGATTTAATAAATATAAGTGGACAAAAAATACCAACAGCCGGAAATATTTCTGCTGAAGTTAGAACATGGTATAACCCTGAAATGAAAACACGCAACTATATGGTACCGGGAATTGTTGGGTTGCTTGTAAGTCTTGTTACATTAGTTCTTACATCTCTTGCAGTAGTTAAAGAAAAGGAAATTGGAACGATGGAGCAACTGATTGTTACACCAATCCGACCGTACCAACTGATTGCAGGAAAACTTATTCCTTTTACTATTCTTGGTTTGATTTCTGTGATTATTGTTCTTTTATCAATGAGAATTATTTTCGAAATACCTGTAAAAGGAAGCGGTACATTCCTTTTATTATCGGCTTTTCTGTATATACTTTCCACTCTTGGAATCGGATTGTTCATATCAACGATCTCCAAAACACAGCAGCAGGCAATGATGATTGCTATCTTTGCTGTTATGATGCCAATGATTTTTTTATCAGGATTTGCTTTCCCGATTGAAAATATGCCGGAAATAATTCAGTACATTTCAAATATAATTCCGTTAAAGTATTTCAATACTATTATTCGCGGGGTAATATTGAAAGGTTTGGGGTTTACAGATTTATGGTTCGATGCACTAATATTATTAGTAATGGGAATATTTATTTTAGTATTAAGTTCATTGAGATTCAGAAGCAGGACAGAGTGAAAATCCTTTGAAGCTTTCGATGTTTTATGAATTCAATTCCCTATTACCACTGTCCAATCTCTGATTTCCCAACGTGCAACAATCCCATTAATCACATAAGGATCCTTTCTGACAAAATCCTCAACTATTGATATATCATCAACATTGAAAATCAACAAAGCTTTATCGGGCGGATTGTTGAATGCACCTGCAATAATAAGATCACCTCTTTCATTGGCTGCTCTGGCAAGTTTAAGATGTTCTTCGCGATACTTTGCTCTCTGTGTTATATAATCATCAATAACATAATAAAATAATGCATAATAGTTCATGCTGTACCTTTCATTAAATTAGAGTTAATATTTATACTATGTGTTAATTAGTGAATAATTATTGGTTTTCATTGTCTCTCTCTCTCATACAGATAATTGACGACAGTATTCATTTATCTAATATGTCTATTTTGTGTAAACCATTCCGATTAACAGATAAATATTTACTCAAGTTAAAACTTTGTTTTTACTTAAATCCGGCTTAAAATAATTCTCAATTAAGTTTACTAATTTATATCATAAATTAAAAAATACTATGAACAGGCTGGTCTATATTTTAATTACTATTATATTAGTTATTTTTTTATGTGCTTACCTAAGTTTCAGACAGGATGATGCTTACATATTTTATTCATATGCAAAAAATATTGCTGAAGGTAATGGATATGTGTTCAATTTAGGGGAAAAGGTTAATGCAACAACTTCTCCACTATATACTCTTCTTCTTGCTGCGTTATACTTGTTAATCAAACCTTTTGCTACTGAAAGTTTACATGTTATTGGAATTATTATCTCAGTTATTTCCATTCTTATTGTTCTACTTTTAATGAAAAAGATTTTAGCGGACAGAAAATTGTATGAATACTGTGCATTGATATTCCTTTGTCTGCCCTTGTTAAAATTTGGTTTTGGAATGGAGACATTTCTAAATCTGGCATTGATTACTGCTTCAGTTTATTTTTTTGTACAGAATAAATTAATCATTTCTTCAATATTTGCAGGACTGTCTATACTGGCAAGATTGGATTCAGTACTTTTTGCCGGAACTCTGTTTCTCATTTATGTCAGTGAGTATAAGAAATTTCCTTCTCTTAAGGTTGTATTTATTTTCTTAATTACTGTTCTGCCATGGTTTATATTCAGTTATTTTTATTTTGATTCTCTGTTACCAACAACTATTGGTGTTAAACTTTCACAGAATCAATTTGACATGCATGGAACCGGGTTGATATTTATAAAAGGTTTTTTTAGTGTTTTACCCGGAAGATTGATTAGTGCTATTTTTCTAATGACCGGTTTAATATTTTCATTAGTCTATCTATATAGAAAAAAAATAAAATTAACTGCAAACCCGGGAATAAAAATCATCTTAATCTGGAGCTTACTATTATTTCTAATATACGCTTTTATTCTTAATGCTCCTTATTACCAGTGGTATTATACACCTTTCGCATTATCCTCATCTGTGCTCCTTTCATACACTTTGCATGATTTGTTTAATAAAGATCACTATCGGAAATTAATTTTTATTTTACTCTTTCTTATTGCTCTTATCCTTCCGCTTAAAACATACTATGAAGGTTTTAATCCAAAATATATCAACTATTATAATGCAGCAAGCTGGCTTAATGAAAATATACGTGATAACTCAGTTTTAGGAGTTGATGAAATAGGAATTATGGGATACTATTATAGAAAAGGCAGAATTATAGATGCCCTTGGACTAGTCACCCCTGAAGTTGTTCCGCATTTGAGTAAAAAAGAATTTATCTGGTATATAGAAATATTTTCGCCGGATTATATTGTGAATGATTTTCCAATTGTGCAGGCTCATGCGGGAGGTTCAGAAAAAGAATTTTTTGATAAATATGAAATGATAAAAATATTTCAAGCAAGGAATGAAAAAATTGCAATCTATAAAAAAAGGATTGTAAGAGAATAACCGGGAATCTTTGAATAATCTAATGATTAACATATTTAAACTTTAACTTTTTGGTTACGATTTATTGTGGCGCTATACGAATAAAAAAACGGAGAAGATTATAATCTCCTCCGTTCCAAATGTAATTTGTTTCAGGGAACGTATTAGTTTAAATTTTTATACTTAAACCACCAATCATATCCTTCTTCCTTGTTTCGTTCTTCAATTAATGCCATATCTTTTGGAGGAGGTATAATAACTTTGTCACCGATTATTTCATTGTTTGGCCAGTTTTCAGGCATGGCAACTTTATTCGCATCAGAAATTTGCAGTGCTTTTAATGCACGAAGCACTTCATCAATCTGCCTACCAATTTCCTGAGGATAGTACAGCATTAATCTTACTTTTCCTTCCGGATCAATTAAGAAAACTGCACGAACAGTATTTGTTGCCTTACCGGGATGAACCATTCCGAACTGCATTGCAACATTTCCCATATCATCAGCTATTATTGGAAATGGAATGTCCACATTTAAGTTATCTTTTATCCATTCAATCCATTTTATATGAGAGAATACCTGGTCAATTGATAAACCAATTAACTCGGCATTTAATTTTTGGAATTGATCGTTTCTTTTTGCGAATGCAACAAATTCTGTTGTGCAAACGGGAGTGAAGTCTGCAGGATGGCTGAATAATACAATCCACTTTTCTTTATAATCACCGGGTATGTTTTTCATCCCATGAGTTGTTTGCACCTGAAGATCCGGCATTCTTTCACCAAGAAGAGGAATACCCTTCTTTTCAATTGCTTCCATCATATTTACCTTTCAATAATTTTATTTTTAATTTGTGTGTAGTGAGATTCATTATTTTTATTAAAGGTTCCTGTTTGAATTTTAATTTTAATTTATTTGATTAACACAAAAGAATGAAACACAATTTGTAACTATTAACAACTAACAATTTTTAACTGTTTAGGAAATATTTTCTATGTCAAAAAAATATTGGCTTATAAAATCAGAACCCGAAGAATTTTCCTGGAATGATTTCAAAAAAAGTAAAGACAAAACCACTTACTGGGATGGAGTAAGAAATTACCAGGCCCGAAACTTCCTCCGCGATGAAATGAAAAAAGGAGATCTTGTTTTATTTTATCACAGCAACTCTGATCCTCTTGCAGTTATGGGAGTTTGTGAAGTTGTAAAAGAAGGTTATCCCGATCATACACAATTTGATCCGGATAACGATCATTACGATCCAAAAGCTGATCCTGAAAATCCTACCTGGATTATGGTTGATATAAAATTCAAAAAGGAATTTAAAAATCCCGTTACTCTTGATGAGATAAAATCAAATTCAAAGTTAAAAAATATGAGATTGATCCAAAGAGGAAACAGGTTATCGGTTATGCCTGTAACAGAAGCAGAGTTTGATGAAATTGTTAAGATGGGAAATTAGAATTCATTACCCTCTGTCAATTTTTATCCCGATGCATGATGGTTCGCTAAATTTGAATATTTGAACAGTTCCACTATTTTTAAGAACGAATAACAGTTTTTACTCAATAATTAAAGAATGCAAGTAATGAGTGAGCTCAAAATACTAAAACAGGATGTAATCACTGCACGAAATAATTTTCTGGAATCAGTTAAAGAATTAACAATCAATCAGGGTTACTTTAAACCTTCCACTGATTTTTGGTCTGCTGCTGAAATTACAGAACACTTATACCATGCTGAATTTGGTGGCATTTCCAGTATGTGGAAAGCACTTGAAGGTCAAAAAGCTGGTAATCCTACCTGGAAAGAAAAACATTTCAATGCAGGCTTAACAATTGAAGAAGTAGTGGAGAAAACCTGGAAACCAAAAGAAAGCGTACCTGCCGGTGCAGAACCTCGCATTGGCGGACCTATTATTTTTTGGAGATATGCGCTGGAATCCTGTCAGTACCACCTTGATAAACTCACTGAAAGTTTAGAAGGTCATAACCTTGATACGATAATTTATCCACATCCAATTTCCGGTCCGTTGGATGTACGACAACGATATGAATTTCTTCGTTTTCATATGGACAGACATAAAAATCAGGTGGATAAGCTGAAACATCACCCGGATTTTCCTTCTATGTAAAACTGATGGATGTAAAAAGCCTATTTAAACTATTTAATAGTTGAAGTAATAGACTTTATTCTCAGAACGCAGATCTGTGTTATTCACTTGCAATTATTTTTTCCATCAGGAAATGTGGAATAACCCCAAACAAAGTGTGTGAAGTCTTAACAATTTTATAGCCATTGTGCTCATAAAAACTAACTGCATTATCCCGTGCATGTAAAATTATTTTCTTCGCTCCTTTGTCAACAGCTATCTTCTCAAGTTCTTTAAGAACAATTGAGCCGATGCCTTTACCACGCCATTCTTCTTCCACAGCCATTGATCTTATTTGTGCTTCATAATCAGAATTGAAATGAACTCTGCCAACTCCAACTGGAATTCCATCCACTTCACATACCATAATGGGAAAAGCTTTTGATTCTATCTCATCAACCTCTGTTCCTTTTGGCTGATTCCATGGTGCACGGAGAATCCGCCATCGTAAATCACGATAAAGTTCAAACTCTTCAGGTGTTTGTGGTGGTCTTACAATCATTCATTTTCTAATAAATTGTCATCATCCAGATCAGCACGGTTTAATATTGACGAAGGTAAAGTTTTGCTTGCTTTTGCTCCTAGTTTTTTAATTTTTTCCGCACGGTTAACCAGATTACCTCTTCCATCAACCAATTTGTTCATTGCTTTATCATAATTATCTTTTGCTGATATTAATCCCTTTCCTACTGATAAAAGATCATCAACAAATGCAGTGAATTTATCGAGCATATCACCGCTTTGTCTAGCAATTTCCAAAGCATTTCTGTTTTGATTTTCCTGCCGCCATATACTTGAGATTGTTCTAAGAGTTGCAAGTAAAGTTGAAGGACTTACAATAACAATATTCTGTTCAAACGCATCACTAAAAAGTGAAGCATCACTTTGAACTGCATAAGCAAATGCCGGTTCTATTGGCATAAACATTAAGACAAAATCTAAACTCTCAAGTTGATAAAGGTTTTGATAATTTTTTCCACTTAAGCTTTTTATGTGTGACCGGATTGAATTTATATGCTCACGTAGCGCAAGTTGTTTTTCTCTTTCATCGTCGGAAGAAATAAATTTTTCATATCCAACTAAAGAAACTTTAGAATCAATAATTATACTTTTATTTTCAGGTAAATTAATTATCACATCCGGTTGAAAACGCTTACCGGATTCTGCTGTAATGCTTTCTTGTAAAACATATTCTCTCCCTTTTACAAGTCCCGATTTTTCCAGAATGCTTTCAAGAATGAACTCGCCCCAATTGCCCTGGGTTTTGCTTTGTCCTTTTAAAGCATTGGTAAGATTTGTTGCTTCTTGTGTTATTTTTTGATTCATTTCCTTCAGCATCTGAAGCTGCTCTCGAAGTGACGCGTTTCCTCTAATACTCTCTTTACTAGTTTCTTCAACTTTCCGTTCAAATTCGGAAATTTTATCTCTTAATGGGTTTAATATCTCGCCTAACTTTTCCTTATTCTGCTCGGTGAACTTATTTCCCTTCTCTTCAAATATTTTATTTGCGAGATTTTCAAATTCCTTTGTGAATTTATCCTGAAGTTTTTCAATTTCTTCCTTTTGTTCTGAGAGCTTTGTCTGAAGATTAGCATAGTCAGACTTTAATGATGAATTCTCAGACATTAACCTTTCTGATTTATCTCTTTCAGACTTTAAATCTGTTTGGAGTGAGGACTTATCCTTATCAAGTAGGTTAATACGTTCTGAGAGCTTACCAGCATCAACCCTTAACGAATTGATCTGATCATTAAGCTTATTTACTTCTTCAATCGGAACTGTTTTTTTACTCTTCAATAATAGAAAAGCAATAACAAATCCAATTGCTAAACCGATTATGAGTATTGGCCGGTGCAACCATTATTCTGGCATCGCTGATTGCTTTTGCTCAAGACAATTTAAAACGTCGTCTCGCATATTCCACTATTGGTCACCTCTCCTAC
>JAWOIK010000040.1:0-2530 GCA_046484705.1 Ignavibacteriaceae bacterium
TAATAATTCGAGATTACTATGTGGACAAAATGGATTTGTAATTATTTCAAATATCTATCCACAGCAATTCACAAAAATCCGGGATTTTACACATCCGAAAAGAACAACTTTTGATGTGGATAGAATAATATGTTAAGATAGGTGTGATCCTTATAAAATGTTAATTACTTTTTTTATTCAAACCTAAGTAATTGATTTTACTTCTTTATTTATCCACAAAATTATCAACAATAAAAGAAACATCACTGTAAAAGAAAGGATAAAAAAGTTATAAACATATCCACACGCACTACTACTAAAAGACAAAATATTAATCTCATCCTTATCGTATATACGTGTGGAAAACATCAGGAATTAAATCAAATCCATTCTCTCATTCTTTCTATATTTAGGCAAGATTATAAATGAACCTTATTCTACTTCCCAGGCATAGAAAGATTCTTTTCACTAACGGTTTATTGATAATCTTATCCAGTTAAGTTCAAATATTGATCCCGATACAGTGAGTAAAAAAACATTCAGTTACAAAGATTCAGGCGTAGATATAAAAGCCGGAGAAGAATTAGTAGACTCCATTAAAGACGTTGTTCAGGAAACACATAACGAAAACGTATTGACGAACATCGGGGGATTTGGAGCTCTGTTTAATGCAGACTTTTCATCGTACAAACAGCCGGTTCTTGTAAGCAGCGTAGACGGAGTGGGAACCAAATTAATTGTAGCATTTAAAACTAATCGATTTGATACTGTGGGGCAGGATCTGGTAAACCATTGTGTGAACGATATTGCAGTATGTGGTGCAACACCTCTTTTCTTTTTAGACTATTTTTCTACAGGTAAGCTTGAACAGCATGTAGGTTTCGATGTCATTAAAGGTTTTTCTAAAGCTTGTAAAGAGAATGGTGTAGCCCTAATTGGCGGTGAAACAGCTGAAATGCCGGATATTTATAAAAAAGGTGAGTTTGATCTGGCAGGAACCATTGTAGGTGTTGTAGATAAAGAGGAGCTCATTGACGGATCAAAAATTAAGAAAGGTGATCTTCTGGTAGGTTTTAAAAGCAGTGGTCTGCATACCAATGGATACTCACTGGCCAGAAATGTTCTATTCAGTGAATATGGTGTAGATGACCAACCGGATGAATTAAATCGACCCATTGGTGAAGAACTGCTTCAGGTTCATAAATCATATTTAAAACTGATAACGGATTTGAAGTCCATTCAGGGAGTCAATGGCTTTTCTCACATTACCGGTGGGGGGATTATTGGCAATACAAAGAGAGTTGTTCCTGATGGTTTATCAATCCATATTAACTGGGATAGTTGGAAAAGACCCGCAGTTTTTGAATTGATTCAAAAGACAGGGAATGTGGAAGAAGAGGATATGAGACAGACGTTCAATCTTGGAATTGGACTCATTGCTATTGTTTCACCTGACTCATTGGATGAGGTAAAAAAGAGAGCTGCTACATACGATGAAGAACTATTCCTTATAGGTGAAATTGAGTAGAAATTATTCCATTTTATATGCAAATGGAGTTAACGATTGAATAAACTAAAAAACTATTGAGATGCCTACTGTAAAACTATTGAAATTAGCCCACGGTCGCAGCGGAGATAAAGGAAATGGAAGTAATGTGGGGATCATTGCACGTCATCCTGAGATCTATCCTTTTCTGAAAAACGAACTTTCGGCAGACCGGGTAAAAGAACATATGAAGCATATATGTAAAGGTGAAGTTGAACGCTATGAAATGGATAATATTGGTGCGTTAAACTTTATCCTCAACGAGAGTTTGGGCGGAGGCGGAACTGTATCACTGAAACTGGACGCTCAGGGAAAAACACACGCATCTACCCTGTTACGAATGGATATTGATGCACCTCAGGAATTGATTGATTTGGTTGAGTAAAACAATTCTATAAAATTGTTTTACTCCATGCCTACATCAAAGCGTTCGCGAAGTTCCTGTATATAAATTCCTATATCGTTACGAATTTCGAAAAGTCTGTTGTGGAATTCGTAATATAGTTCGCTATTTAAAAGTGCGCCTTTCTTTAATTTTTGAAGGTTTTTAAGAGCTTCATTTGCACTGAAAAGAGCTTTTTTAGTGTAGGCAATATTTCCACCCAATACATCCAGGTCAAAACCGAATGAGTAACCCCCGGCTAATTTAGCAGATATAATGAGGGTATTACTTACAAAATCATGAACGGCTTTAGATTGATTTGAAGGAGAAATGGTTTCACCCCACTTTAATACATCTACGGCATAATTTCGAGCTTCCTTGTAAATAGCCAGATTTTCGATAGAGCCATATTCGTCCATCGTGTAATCTTCGCTCAGTTCTTTCCAGTCCTCGCCGCTGTCGTAATCGTCAAAATCTTCGTCTTGATCGAATGGAAAGTTGTTATCCAGGAAGAAATCATCATCATCCCATTCATCCTCATCTTCGTCTTCCCAATCATCCTCATCTTCCGGGAAATAGGCATCATCTAAAAGAAGTTCTTCTTCGATAAAAGTTTCTACTGC
>JAWOIK010000290.1:0-29546 GCA_046484705.1 Ignavibacteriaceae bacterium
CAGCAATGCAGATTTTAGCAAAATTCATCCCTGCTCCATTAAAATTATTAGTGAAAGTTCTGAATATTTAAATTACAAAGGGGGTTCTGATACAAAACAATAATGCTCGATGGTAAAGTTATACCGCATCAAATATAATAAGAGTTTATTAAATGTAAAGGCTTTTTATAAATATTAATAAAAAATGCGGATCAAGTTTTGATCAAAGACTTAATCCGCATTCTACTTCCACTCTGCCTGATAAACAGATTAGTTAAATTCTTTGTTGTAATTTATCATCCACTGTATACCATATTTATCAGCAAAGCTTCCGAAGTAATCACCCCACACCTGATCTGCCATAGGCATTTCAACTTTACCACCTGCTGAAAGCTGGTTGAATATTCTATTGGCTTCTTCTTTAGTTTCGGGATGAATAGAAATATAAAGATTATTACCTTGTGTAATTTTCTGACCGAGTGATTCAAGTGCATCTGTTGCCATAAGTATATGGTCTTTACCAACCGGAAGACCTATGTGCATTATTTTATCTGCATCGGTATCGGGGATGGTTAATCCTTCCATTGGCATATCTTTAAAACGAACAACCGAGGTAAACTCTCCGCCGAAAACGGACTTGTAGAAATTGAATGCTTCTTCAGTATTTCCCTGAAAGTTAAGGTAGGTATTAATTTTTGACATCCTGGTTCTCCTTTTTGTTTAATGATAACTGATTTTATTTGTTGCTATTTAACTTTTCTGTTTAAACATTCATCCGTGAATTCTTATTCCGTTATGACTAAAGGGATTATTTGCTCTGCCGTTTGGTCCGGCAATGTATTCGTCAAATTAAATTCTTAAATCGACAAAAACTTTACTCACAGTTGATTTATCCTTTCTCCATAAGTGTAAGAAGTTTTGTTGTTGTATTCCAGTTTCTTATCGTCATATTTTTATAAACCGGGAGAGAGATAATTTTGGTTAAATAACTTTGTCCTGCCTTTGCTATAAGCCGGGAAAAATAAAGCACCTTTTTACCTTCATAAGCAGCGTCAACACCTTCTCTTGCAGAGACATTAAGCATGGCGGTTTTAGCAGTAAGTGGTTCTTTAAGAAAAATCACATCGTACCTGTAAGCTTCACTATCTTTACCAAAATCAGTCGGTGTATTCTTAACAATACCTTTTAATTCTTTGTATGAAATAATAACTGCTTTTGCATCATATTTGAATGTCCGGGATAAACCTTCTTCAACTTTATTTAATATTTTATTTTTATCCTTTTCATCGGAGTTAAACATAACATTTCCGCTTTGAATATAGGTTGTAACATCTGATAAGCCCATAGCTTCAAAACACTTTTTCAAATCTGTCATTTTGATGATATTATTTCCTCCAACGTTTATTCCGCGGAGTAGCGCCAGGTATTGAATTGGTGAATTAGTTTTTTTCATTACACTTTCCTATGCTTAATGAAATTTCTTTCCCTGTCCAAGCATTTCTATAATTGCTTTCATTCTTCTCTCTCTTGTTTCAGGTTTCTTTGCTGTTTGAAGCCGCCAGATAATTGAGAATGTATTTGTTTTGTTTAATGTTTTAAAGAATGCCAGGGCATTCGGTTTTTTAGAGAGCTTTTCTATAAAATCATCCGGGATTTTCATATTGGCAGGGGAGTCATAAGCTTGTGCCCATCTGCCGTCCGCTTTTGCTGCTTCAATTTCTGCTAAACCTGAAGAGTGCATTTTGCCTTCTTTGATAAGCTGCTCAACTTTTTCAGTATTTCGTTTAGACCAGATGCTGCGTTTTCTTCTGGGAGTAAATTTCTGAAGATAAGATAGTTCATCATAACTTTTTGCCTGTCCGTCAATCCAGCCGAAACAGAGAGCTTCATCAAGAGCCATATCGTGATTAATAGATTTAACTCCTGAGTTCTTTTTATAAAGCTGTAGCCACACACCATTTGATTTATTATGATTTCTGTTTAACCATGCTCTCCATTTATTTTGAGTTTGGAAAGTAATTATTGGTAATTCTGTATTTGATTTCATTAAGAGTTAATATGAGTTATAATATTGGTAATTCCGCTGACATAAAGTCCGCGGCTACCTTTTTAAACCTGAATATTCTTCCACTTCCCTTTTTTGAACAACCACAATGTAAATAATCCTACAGAAGTTTCTGAAATAAATATTGCCCAGAAGACTCCTGTATGTCCCAGGTAAAGCACTTTAGCCATTATGTATGCAAGCGGAATCTGGATCAGCCAGAAAAAAACTAAATTTATTTTTGTTGGTGTCATCGTATCTCCTGCTCCGTTAAATGCCTGGGTTGCTACCATCCACCAGCCATATACAAAATAGGAATATGCAACTATCCGAAGCCACATTCCACCAACTGAAATAACATCAGCATCATCAGAGAATATTCCGACCAATGCTTCGCTGTTGAGAAAATAAACAATGGCTACACCTATTAAAAAAAGCATATTCCAAAAACCTGTTATCCATACAGAACGTTCTGCACGATCGGGTTTTTGTGCGCCAAGATTTTGTCCAACTAAAGTTGCAACCGCATTAGACATTCCCCATGCGGGCATTAATGTAAACATCATAATGCGCATTGCAATTGTTGCTCCGGCAACTGTCTGGCTTCCAAACTCAGCAAGGATTCGCATTATAAAAATCCAGGACGTCATAGCAACAATCATTTGACCTACTCCGCCTAGTGAGGTACGGATTATCCTGGAAATGATTTTCCAATGTAAATAAAGATGAGACTTTAGCACTTTAATATGCTTACCGCCTCTGAACAGGAGCCATAACTGTGTAAGTACACCAATGCCTCTTCCAATATTTGTTGCAATAGCCGCACCTTCAATTCCAAGTTCGGGAATAGGGCCCCATCCAAAAATTAGTATTGGATCAAGAATCATGTTAATCCCGTTTGCGATCCAAAGCACACGCATTGCTATGGCAGCATCACCGGCACCACGGAAAATAGCATTTATTATAAACAGCAGCATAATTACTGCATTTCCACCAAGCATCCATTGCGTATACCGGTATCCGTGTTCGAGTGTCCATGCATCAGCACCCATCAGCATAAGTAAATCTTTGGCGAAAAATATTCCTGCAAAAGCAAACGGAAGTGAGACAAGTACTGCAAGGAATATAGCCTGTACTGCCGAAATACTGGCGTTCTGCTTATCCTTTTCACCGATACGTCTTGCTACAATAGCAGTAACCGCCATTGATAATCCCATACCGATAGAATACAGCAGATATAAATATGTTTCCGTCAGTCCAACCGTTGCGACGGCAGAGGGTCCAAGTTTACCCACAAAAAAAATGTCAACTACCGCAAATGTAGATTCCATTATTAATTCCAGTATCATCGGAACGGCAAGAAGAAATACAGCTTTGCCGATGCCGATCTGTGTATAATCTGCATCACTGCCTCGGATAGCATTTTTTAATTCCTGCCATATTGAATTTTGAACAGGTGGTGGAACTTGATTTTTTACTACTAATTCTGTTTCTTGTTTCATTTATTATCCTGCCATTGAAATACAAAAAAATATCCGGGTTTGGTATAAAAAAGACTGATAGCTTTGCTTTTAGAATATTATCTGAACAGAACGATCTAAGCTATTTAGTAATTAAAATTAATTACGATGTAATAATATTAATTACTGTAACTGATGCAGAGTTTAGGAAGCTAAAATAATCAGACAAGAAAAATTGATGTGTGATACTTTGCACTTCCGGATACTGGTTATAAATTTTTTCATATTTTTATCTTTGAATAATCATTTTCCAGATCCTTACTTTCCTGGCCGGGTGCCGGATTCCTTAACCCTATATTTAACAATTTTCCTTATCAGAGATAATGGCATTGGTTTGCTCAACGGAAACTGCACAGAACCTTTCCCGCTTTTATAAACAGATAGTTCTTTTTCAAATGCTTTTTGACCTGATGGAGTAGGATAGAAACCAATATGATTTTTAAATGCCGCAAAGTGAACAAGGTTGCCATTCAATTTAAATGTAGGAATCTGATAGCTTATTGCTTCTTCAGCTTCCGGCGCAACTTCCTTAATTGTTTTCCTGATTTGCTCTAAAATTTTCTGAACATCCTTCGGGAATGTGTTTATGTATTCATCAATGGTTGTAAATTTATTTTTTGTTGGACTCATATTAATTCTCTGCAAGTTCTTTTAATTTTTGTAATGCCTTTGGCCACATTCCCTCAAACATTTCCTTGTAATCGGCATGAAAATCCATCTCCACTATTACTTCGGTTGTTCCATTCTTCTCTTTGAAAGTATAATTTTCAAATGCGGGGGTCCATTTCTTCACTTCGTCACTCGTTGTATCTTCGACTCCGTCATTTATAATACCGAGGTGTTCAATAGATACAAATTCATAGAGCTTGTTTTCTGCTATTCTACTTACCATACCGCCCTCTTTACCGGTTTCGGGATTGGGACCTAAGAAAACTATTTTTGATCCCTTGCTCCAATCTCCTTTATAATATGATCCTTCATTAAATGCTGTCGTCCATTCCCGGTAAGTTGCATCCCCAAGCATAGTATTCCACACTTTTTCTTTTGGTGCATTGATGACAATTGAGAAGTTTAATTTTTTCATATCACTTTCCTTTATTTTTTTTGTTTATTAAAACTTAACCCATCTTTTACTAATGAATTTTTTAATTTCTGAATAGCTGAGTGCCCTATTCCGTGCAGTTTTGCTACTTCTTCCACTCTATATTTAGCTAATTCCTTCAGAGACTTTATTCCTTCAAGTTCCAGTGCACGTCTGGCAGGTGCGGAGATGTTTGAAAGAAATCCGTCAACAGGTTTTCGTTTCTCTTCACAAACCGGACAGGTAGGACAACTGCTGCTTTTAAAGAACTTATGTCCCTCGCTGCAAATATTTAATAAAATATTCTTACGGGTCATACAATAAAAATCATTTTAATTTATCAAGCACCGATAGTACCTGTCTGGACTTTTCCAGTTCGATTGTAATTGGCGAAAATCACACCGTTTGTTGTAACCACACTCTGGGTTAATTTAAAAGCTGCAGGAATAGTGCCCTCACCGAATAAGCTTTTACCAGTACCCAGCAAAACCGGGAAAGTTTTGAGCCACAGCTCATCGACCAGATCATATTTCAGTAGAGTCTGAACCATGTTACCGCTTCCATGAACTTGGATATCAGAGCCCTCAGAATTCTTTAGTTTTTTGATATCATCGGCGCTCTTCAGAAAAACTGCGTTTTGCCAATCTGACTTGTCCATAGTATTACTCATAACATATTTGGTGACATCATTAATGCCTGGCCACATGTCTGCATGTTCTGGCCAATATGAGGCAAAAATCTCAAAAGTTTTTCTACCTAAAAGAAGATCAGCAGACTTCATTTGTTTTTCCATTAGCTCACCAACTTCTTCGTCAGCTTCATTAAAAAATGGTGCAACCCAGCCACCATATTTAAAGCTGCCCGCTGTATCTTCTTCGGGTCCGCCAGGTGCCTGCATTACTCCATCTAACGTGATAAATGATAGCACAATTATTTTTCTCATAGTATTACTCCATTATTATGATAAATCATCAAACTGCTATTCCCCCATTCAGTCATCCTAAATAAATGCTTGATTGAATGACTTATGTAATTATTTTTTTTATTTCCTTTTTAAGTTAGTTTGCCTCTACATACTTTTTGAAATTATCCAGAATTGCCTGCCAGCCCGCTCTTTGCATATCAATTGGGTTATCATTTTCAGCATCAAATATTGTTGTTACTTTTATTTTGCCGTTATGATTTTCAAATTCTGTACTTGCCTGTCTGCCGTCTGCCATTGTATAAGCTATTTTCTTTTGCTGGATCACATCATCATACATTGCTTCGAAGTCAAATCCGAAACTTCCGTCTTTGGCTTCCATTCTGGATTTAAGTTTCCCGCCAACTCTTAAATCATTCTCTGCTTTTGGACAATGCCAATCATCAGAAGCATTATTCCAGTTTGTAATATGTTCTGGCTTATTAAAATAATCCCAAACTTTTTTGACATCGGCTGAGATTGTAGTTTCTATTTTAATTTTTGTGGCGTTCATTTGTTCATCCTTTTATTAATCATTATTTCTGAATTCTTATTATTCATTAGCTCCTTTAATTTCCATCAGGTAAGAAATCAGCCTTTGAATTTTCCCGTTTTGCATTTCGAAAACGTCACAGAAAGTCAGGTTTATGATTTCACCGCCTTTCTTTTGTGCCCTAACTGATCCTTCAGTAATAACGACATCGTTTTCCTCTGTCATTCGTGTAACAGTTATTTCCGGATCGCCCTGGAATGCATCATTGCGGATTTCACCTTCAAACTCCTTTTTCCCTTCCAAGTGAAAAACACCTGGCAAAATCCAAACAACATCATCTGTAAGACAAGAAAGCACCTTTACACGGTCTCCTTTTTCAAAGGCGTTCATGTATAATTCAATCGTTTTTTTATTCTCACTCACGATTTCTGTTGTGTTCATCTATTCCTCCTACTTTTGCTATTAAATTATTTAATCTTCATTTTTTTTAATGAATAATTATCCCTTATATGCTTTTTCCAAATCTTCAATTACAATTTTTTTCATTTGAAGCATTGTCTGCATAACTCTCTGAGATTTTTCTGCATCTTTATCTACTAAATATTTAGTTAAAATTGTTGGAGTGATTTGCCAGGAAACACCAAATTTGTCTTTAAGCCAGCCACATACACTTTCCTGTCCGCCATCAGAAGTCAGATTATTCCAGTAGTAATCTACTTCTTCCTGATCCTTACAATCGACAACAAAGGAAATTGCTTCGTTAAAGTTAAACTGATGATCCTCTTTGCTGTCCATTGCCATGAATACTTCACCATTAAGTTTAAATTGTGCGTGCATTACTGAATTATCTCCGGAAGAATTTTTCATTATCCCAACAATGTCAGAATTTTTAAAAACAGATGTATAAAGGTTTACTGCTTCTTCTGCTCTTCCGAATTGATTACCTGCAAATAAAAGTGAAGGAGTAATTGTTTGTCCCACATCTGATTTTTTACCAAGACTAACTTGCCAGGAAAGACCGAACTTATCCTGTACCCATCCGTATTTTTCACTCCATTCATACTTCTGAAGTCCCATTAAAACCGAGCCGCCTTCAGATAATTTGTTCCAGAGATTATCAACTTCTTTTTCATCTTCAAGGACAACAAAAAAAGAAATTGAAGGATTTAGTTTAAAAGCCGGACCTCCGTTAAGACCCAAAAATTTATATCCTTCAATTTCAAATTCGATAGTCAGAACGCTTCCTGCCGGCTGACCTGAAGCTTTAGAAGATGCTTCATCATACCGGGTAACTTTTCCAATTTTTGAATTCTTAAAGAGAGAAGTATAGAAGTTAGCCGCTTCCTCAGTGTTGCTGTCAAACCATAAACACGAAGTTATCTTTTGCATACATCAATCCTTTCTGTATAAAACTTATTAAAACTTTTTTTATCGCTGTACGTTCCATTATTCTTTATCTTTAAGTATCTCAACTTCTTCGGGTATAATAAGAAGCATTACGCATCCCTCTTTACTCCACACAGCATGAATGCCGCCCGGCGGCGTATAGAGATAATCCCCGGCAGATAAGTTTTTGTTTCCGAACTTAACTTCTCCTTCAAGTACAAACACTTCTTCTCCGGCAGGATGATTGTGTGCGGGGTATTTTACACCGGGTTCAAACTTTAACATAATAACCGGTGCACGTTGAGTTGTTTCATCGAAGCGTAATACTTTCACTAAAATTCCCGAAGTGTTCACGCCTTTTTCTGTTAATGGTTTCCAGTCCAGTTTACTACTTTCGGTGTGATGCAACGATGCTTTTAAGTCATTCATAATTAACCTTTTTTGTTACTAAATGGATCGGTTACGATCTTATAATTTTTAATTTTGTTTCAACCATACCACTGGGATGATGATTAACTTCGTAGATATCCAGTTCAATATGCTGTTCAGTAAGATTATCAAATAAACGAATACCTTTTCCAATAAGTATAGGTGCAAAGGTAATATGCATTTCTTCTACAAGATCTTCATTAATAAACTGTTGGAAGACATCCGCTCCGCCAAACAGGTAAATCCATTTTTCTCCGGCAGTTTTACTTGCCTGTTCATATGCTTCTTGAATTCCGTTTGTTACATATCTGAAATCAGCATCACCAGATTTCTTTTCAGGAACATCTTTGCACAACACAAAAACCGGTGAAGGTCCATATGCATTGTTCTTAAACCAGCCATGTTCGATACCAAGTTTATATGAACGGTTACCGGTTATTATTGCACCAACTTTAGATGTGAATGAACTGAAATCAAAATCACCACCGCCGGAATTTCTTTTATGTACTTTATCAATCCAATCAATTTCATCCTTTTCGCCGGCAATGAAACCATCGAAAGTAATTAAAAGATTTAAAACCGTTTTTGCCATTCTGTACTTATAAAATGTTTTTCAATCGTTGTTTATTTTAACTCTTCTTTTTGTAATGAAGCAGAACAATTCCATTATTAAATTTTTTTGATTCAATCAGATTAAGATCAGTTCTTTTAACATTATTGAAAAAGGATTTGCCTTTGCCAAGAATAACCGGAACTATAACAAGAAAATATTCATCAATAAGCTTAAAATTTGTGAACTGCTGCACAATACTGCCGCTGCTTAAAATGGTTATCTCTGATTTTTTCTTCAATTGAATTATTTCGTCCGGATTTATTTCACTATAAATGGTAATATTCTTCCAGACTGATTCTTCAGTAGCACTTTTAAGAGTTTTAGAAAAAACAATTTTGGGACTATTGTTTACAGAATCAGCCATTACGGGATCAAGTTTTATTGCTTCGTCAGTAGGCCAAAAGCTTTTCATCATATCAAAAGTTGTGCGCCCGAAAACCAAAGTGTTGCTTGTACCTGCCTGCGAATGAGTATATTCATACCATTCTTCATCATGCGGAAGAGAATAGAACCAATCCAATTCACCATTTGGTCCGGCAAAAAAACCATCTATTGAAACGTGATTAAATACTGACATCATTATTAGTCTTCTCCCGATTATTCCTTTGAAAAAATCGCTTCCATTTTGTCAAGTGATTGTTCAAGTCCCTGTTTTGATAAATCAACCACCTGATCATTTGTGTATCCATATTCAGAAACTGTCATTTCTGTTTTTCCATATCCTAAATCTTTAAAAGTAATTATATGCGGAACATCATCCGGAATTCCATCGGGCATTCCTATTTCAGATGGTTTTATCTTGCTGCCCTCTTTGTCTGAAAAGTTGAAGATAAATTCTATACTTTTATTCGGGATTATTTTGCTGTATGACCATGTGCTGTAGATTTCGGTACCGCCCATTTCATCGGGCCATTTCATGCAAACAAGTGATTTACCTCCTTCACGAAAATCCATTTCAGCAACGGGACATGTGAAATTCATTGGTCCCCACCATTGCTTAACATAATCGGGTTCTGACCAGGCTTTCCAGACTTCTTCAATAGGTGCATTAATTATTCTTGTAACTTCAACATTCTTTGTACTCTCTAAAAATGGCAGAATGGTTTCAATAAGCTGCGGTTTCATAAAAATATTGTAATGTGTTACTCCCGGAAGTATAGCAAGTCGATGTTTTGTTATTCCCGAGCCATCCCATCCCCCATCCTTTAGTCCGCCGCCAAGTAGATTAAAAAACTCAATTGCATGAGAAGGTGGGAACAAATCTGCATCACCCGCAACTATCATTGTCGGAGCTTTAACTTCTTTTATATTCTTGGTAAAATCAAGATCATTTTTCATAAAATCGCCGATCTTTTTTAAAAGTAATGGCCAATCTTCAGGTCGTGGTGCCAGGCTTGCGTATGTCTGATACATTGGAGTTTGTTTCATAAACTCAGCCATTTCAGGACCGACTTGTTTCTGCTGTTCGAGTATTTCAGGATAAAACGCGCTTTTGCGAAGTACTGTTGATACGATCACCTGCTTCTTAACCAACTCAGGATGCCGTACAGAAACCTGTAATGCAACACCGCCGCCCAGTGAGTATCCAACAAAATTTGCTTTTTCAATTTTCAGATATTTTAACAATGCGGCTATATCATCAGCCATAAATTCTAAACTTAATGGACGATCAATGTCTGCGGTTCTGCCATGTGCCTGCAAATCAACAGCGATTACCTTATGATGTTCTGCAAGTGCTGTAAGATTTGGACCAAACATTTCAATAGCTCCAAGTCCGCCATGCAATAAAACTAATGGTTCCCCATTGCCATGAATTTCATAATACAATTCGAGTCCGTTTACCGGCGCATAACCGGATTTTACTGGTTCAGGTATTTCATTCTGTGCAAAGGATAGATTGAGGATAATCGCGAAATAGAAGATGATAGAAAATAAAAATCGTATGGTCATTATTTAGCTCCTTTCAATTACTTTATTTACTTTTCTTTGTATTAAGTATTAGTGCTTCCAGGATAAGTTTTTTTAAACCATCAGTATTAATAGAATCGTGTTTGAAAATCCTAACCGAACGTTTTTTTTTTGATTCAAGCCCGCTGTTAAAAAGTTTTTTGGGATCCTTTAATTCGGCTCCATGGAAAAAGTTCATACCAACATGTTCTTTAAATGCACTTGCACTGCATATCATTCCCTTGTGTGACCAAACAGGTGAATTCCATTTCCATTCTTCTATAATATCGGGATGGGCAGATAATGCAATTTTACGAAGTTGTTTCAAAACTTCACCACGCCAGTCTGTTATACTTAATATATACTTGTCAATTTGTTCTGATGGATTCATAATAATTTACTCCGTAGTATTCTTATTAATTATTTTTTGGTACATAATGATTAAGAACAATTCCGCAATCGTAGAATATACTTTTAACTAGCTTTAAACTGCGTGTTCTTTCATCCTTATTAAATATAGATAACCCATTACCGACAACGGCTGGATTTGTAAACAGATAATACTCATCAATAAGATTATTTTTAATAAGTGATGAGACAAAACCTGCCCCGCCATAAACAATGATATCTTTTCCATTCTTTTCCTTCAAAGCCTTCACTTCATCATTGAGATCACCAGTTGCAAGAGTTGTATTTGCCCACTTTGATTCTGCTAATGTTTTGGAAAAAACTATTTTAGGTGTATCAACAAATATTTTAGCACTTGTGTATTCTGGAGAATCTGGCTGATTTGTTACTATGTTTGTCCAATGAGAAATAAAGCCATCGGTCATTTTTCTTCCAAGAAGGATTGTATCGAATGTATTGGTTAAATCACCAACATACTTTTTCAATTCATCATCCCAGTCCCAGGTCATCCAGTCAAGTTCACCATTTGGACCTGCAACAAAACCATCAACTGAAATCTGCATCTGCAGTTTTAATTTTCTCATTTATATTCCTTCCATTCTATTTATTAATGTTTTCATATCTAAGCAGAACAATTCCTGAAGGATAAGGAATTGATTCTATGAGCTTCAGGTTCTTGAAACCATCAAGACTACTGAAAATTGATTCACCATTTCCGATTGCTACAGGGTTAAGAAAAGCGTTGTACTCATCAATCAGACCTGCCTTAACTAATTCAGCAACGAATGATGTTCCGCCATAAACAATTAAATCTTTTCCATCCTGATTTTTCAATTCATTTATTTTATTTGCAAGGACTCCATTGAAAACTTCAGTATTGTTCCATATAGACCTTTCAAGTGTTCTTGTAAAAACAATTTTTTTAGCACGAACAATTCTTTGAGCTACTTCATACATCTGGTCATCGGGCTTTGTATTTACATCTTCCCAGTAGGGGATATAATCAACAGCCAATTTCCTTCCGATAAGTATTGTGTCGGTTGAATCGGATAAACTTAAAACGTGTTGACGGATTTCCTCCCACGCCCATGTCACCCAATGCTGTTCATCGTTTGGTCCTGTTGAAACGAATCCATCAAGTGACATCTGTACCTGCAGTTTTAATTTTCTCATATTTCTGTCTTCAAAATTATTTTAAAATAAACCTTACTGCTTTTGAGGATAAGCATAGCTTATCATCCACTGAACACCGAATTTGTCTGTGAGCATTCCGAAGTAGGCGCCCCAGAATTCATCTTTCATCGGCACCTCAATTACAGCACCTTCTGAAAGTCCTTCGAACAGTTTGTCCGCCTCCTCCTTACTTTCAGCATCAATAGAAATGTAAAAATTATTTCCAAAGGTTAATTTTTGACCCATTGATTCAAGTGCATCTGTTGCCATGATCATATTTCCATTTCCCATTGATAAAGCAATATGCATTACTTTTTCCTTGTCAGTGTTGTTTAGTTTTTCTGCTTCCGGAGTATCTTTAAAGCGATATACGCCGCCAAGAAAATCTCCGCCAAAAACTTTTTTATAAAAGTTGAATGCTTCTTCGGTATTGCCGGAAAAGTTTAAATAGGGATTGATCGATTTCATTTTACGCTCCTAAATGTTAAATGATATGTCAGTAAATTATTCTTGAGTTGATTTTATTATTGTCGGACAATTGTACCCGACAACAAATTGTTGATAATTGTATACAAATGCTGAACAAAAATAAAATGTTTATTTATAAATCAAAGGGGTGATATACGGCATTCTTAAGGGTTGATTGCGACATTGCCATTTCCTAATTTCGACAAAGATTTTTCAACAATTAAAAGATTATTATGAAACACATATCAATTATTGTTACAAAAGGTGCGATTTTAGGTAATATCGAGGGTCCAAGACAGGTTTTCACAGAAGTGAACCAGCTATTGGAAAGAATGCAGCAGCCTCCACTTTTTAAGATACAGCTTGTCGGACTTTCAAATAACTCTCAGCTTAATGACGGGCTCTATACCATTTCAACTGATCTGCTTGATGATATTGGAAAAACAGATCTTGTTATCATTCCCGCAATGTATGGCGATCTTAAAAAAGCAGTAGAGACTAATAAGGATTTTCTTCCCTGGATAATTAAGCAGTACAAAAACGGTGCTGAAGTTGCAAGTTTATGCCTTGGAGCATTTCTGCTTGCCTCAACAGGATTATTAGAGGGGAAAAAATGTGCAACCCACTGGCTTGCTGTGAATGATTTCAGAAAAATGTTTCCGGATGTAAATCTTGTTGAAGACAAAATTATAATTGATGAAAACGGAATTTATTCCAGCGGCGGTGCGTACTCATCACTTAATCTCATATTATATCTTGTTGAAAAGTATGCCGGCAGGGATGCCGCAATATTTGCGTCGAAAGCTTTTCAAATAGATTATCAGCGTATCAGCCAATCGCCATTTACAATTTTTATTGGACAAAAAGACCATGAAGACGAACAAATAAAAAGAGCACAGGATTTTATCGAAACTAATTTTCAAACTAAAATAACTGTTGATCAGCTTGCATCTATGCTTGCCATAAGCAGAAGAAATTTTGAACGCAGATTTAAAAAAGCTACTGCAAATACTGTTGTTGAGTATATTCAAAGAGTAAAGGTTGAAGCTGCCAAGATAAGTCTTGAATCATCCCGCGAAAATGTTAATGAAGTTATGTATAAAGTAGGTTATAATGATAATAAAGCATTCCGCACCACATTTAAAAAAATAACCGGTCTGTCACCTATTCAATACAGGAATAAGTATAATCGGCAGGTTGAGTTTGCTTAAGGTTGAAATTTGCAAGTGTGGAAACTAACTATACAAGTTTATCGGAATTAGTGATTTGAAAAAATATACATAAACACTTTTAAATTATAATTTGCATTGATTCATCATAAACATCTTTCTTGTGCTCTGATTCACAAGAAACTATTTTTAGTTTGTCAAAAAGAAAAACATATACATATATTTTTGAAGTCAAATTTGTAAGTGTTGTAAAATGTATGTCTAAGAAAATAATGGTATATAACTTTTAAAGCGTTTGCTGATGGATCATGTTCAAATCACTCTATTAATTGTTTATCATTAACATATTATAACCAGCCGCGATATAGATAATCTGTCCTGGTTTTCTTAGCCTGCAAGTTCTCATCATTCTCTTATCCTCGTTGAGATGTTCTGGTACATTAAATAATTACGAATAGTGAATAGCAGATTTTTACTTGGATGCAATTAAAGAATCCGGTTTGCTGATTTTAAATTTGTCCTGGCTGCAAATGATTAATCTTGATTATATAACAATGAAATGTTTTATCATAGCAGATAACACAATGACTCAAATCAATTTTACCGGAAAGTTTATGTTTATTTTGATATAAGCGAGAGGTTAATATGACGCAATCAGCCCATCAGATTGTCGTACTTACACCTTTCGATTTTATGAACGCATAGCAATTTTACTATCAAAAATTTAAAAGACAATTAATCAACAAAAGGTTTTAACTGATGATAAGAAAAACAAAAAAACTTATTCCCTATATAATGCTGTTAATATTTAACCTAATGCCCATAATAGCAGGACAAGTGATTATAAATCCCGACAGTACGCTTCATGCTGTTCTGGATGAACTAGAAGGATCATCACTTACATTGTCCCAGGCACAGCAATATGCACTTAATAATTCAACTGCCGTTCGACGTGCCGAAGCAATTTATATGGCAGCTTCAGGATCACTCCGTAGAGAACGGGGGACTTTTGATCCTGAATTTTTCTTCAATCTTAATTATCAGGATTTTGAGGAACCAACTGCATCGTTCTTTGCCGGTGCATCTGTATTGATGACAGAGCGGACTACAACTCAAACAGGATTGAGATTAAATTTACCTATCGGGACAGAGTTGGAATTTTCATTAAATACCATGAGATTGAATACAAACTCTGAGTTTGCCTTTTTAAACCCGGAATATAATACCTTCGGAAATCTCAGCCTTCGTCAACCATTACTCAGAGGATTTTCCGCATCTGCAAGAAAAGAACTAACCCAGACCGAATTATTGTTTGACGCCGCTAAGGCCCGTTATGACCAGGAAGTATTAACAGTAAATTCTAATGTTGAATTGCTGTACTGGACATTGTATACATCAGAAAGAGATTATGCAGTACAGAAACTGGCGCTTGCCCGCGCAGAGGCTTTTCTTATTGAAACAGAGCTCCGTGCGGCGGCTGGACTTATTGGACCAAACCAGGTTGCAAATGCTAAAACATTTTTAGCGGAACAAAAATTACTGTTTATCGACATTGAAGAACAGCTTGATACTCAATCCGATATGCTGGCTTCATTAATTGGTGTAAGACCCGAAGGATATTTGCGTTTTAAGGTTGTAGATGTTCCACCGTCCGATTTTATAGTGGAACCGGCGGACAAGCTTGTTGAATTAACTTTAGAAAATAATCTGCAGCTTCAGGCTGCAAGAAAAAATATGGAGGTTTCAGATTTAATGGTCAGAGCCGCTGAATGGGAATGGCTGCCGCGCGTTGATATTATTGGATCAATTTCAGGAACAGGTCTTGGAGGTAATTCCCAAGACGTTATCTTTGGCAGCGATACACTTCGTGGTGGTAGAAACGGAAGTTTTGGTGACGCTTTGAGTCAGGTTTTCAATAGAGATTTTCCCGGCTGGAGCGTAGGAGTCGAAGTCAGTTTACCAATCGGATTTCGGAGCGGTCTCGGAGAAAGAGATCGATTGGAAGCCGAGGCCGACTATGTTGAACAATCTTATATTGAATTGTCCCGTTACCTGGAAGAGCAGGTACGCACTTTTCATCGGGAATTATCAAATGGAAATAATCGTCTTAAAGCTGCAATGGAAGGTGTAGAAGCTGCCCAGGAACAGATAAGAATTGGAATGATTGAATTTCAGAACGGGCGGTTAACGGCATTCGAACTGGTAAGGTTAAACCAGGATTTTGCAGCGGCACAACGAAGATATTCAGAGGCGTTAGTCCGCACTGTAAAAGCTGCCGCCATCTTAAAGCAATTAACGTCAGGCAGGTATTAGAATAAAATTTAAATCAAGGAGGTTTGTTATGTTCGAGAATAGATATATGGGATTAACCCGGATAAAAATCCCGGTAGCAATATTTATTATACTCTCTATTTCAGTAATAATACTGGTTAGCGGCTGTGCCGATCAACAGGCGGAAGGCGGAGAATTTTTCATGCCCCCAACGCCAGTGGAAGTTGCAATAGTAAAAAAACAGAATGTTGCAGATCGGTTTGAGGCTATTGGTACGATAGAGGCAATAGAAGAAATTACTGTTGTATCTGAAATTGATGCAGCCATTATAAGTTTGCCGTTTCAGGAAGGTAGTTATATTAAGCGCGGGCAGCTTATTGCACAGCTTGATGACGAACAGCTATCTGCAGAAGTTCTGCGTGCAGAAGCGTTATACGATCAAAGTAAATCTTCATTTAATCGTATCAAATCAATAGTTGATCAGAAAGCCGGAACTCCGCAAGATCTTGATGATGCAACCGCAGCTTTAAAAGTTGCAGAGGCTAATCTTGCATTGGCTAAATCCAGACTCGCAAAAACAAAAATTACCGCCCCTTTTGATGGAATGGTTGGTTCACGTAAGGTTAGCGTAGGTGCTTACCTGAGAGCCGGACAAATTATAACCACTCTTGCAAACCTTAACACAATACGGGTTAGTTTTTCTGCATCGGAAAGATTTCTGTCCGACTTAAAACGAGGTGCCGATGTAATTATAACATCGCCTGTTTACCCGTCGTACGAAGTAACAGGAAAAATAATTGCAATAGAACCAATTCTTGACTCGCAAACAAGAAATGTTCAGGTTGTTGCAAAATTTGAAAATCCGGGATTAAAATTTCGCAGCGGAATGTCCGCAAATGTTTCAGCCGTACTGAGCGAACGTCCCGATGCTATTACAATTCCAAATGAGGCGGTCTTTGCAAATGGCAATCAGTCGTTTGTTTATGTTGTTCAGCCAGACAGTACAGTAATGCAGGTTCCGGTTACCTCCGGGTTGCAATTATCTGATGTTGTGGAAATTGTTCAGGGGCTTGAAGAAGGAATGCAGGTAATCCAGGCTGGTCATCAAAAACTTTATCCGGGTGCTAAAGTAATGCCTGTTAATACACAAGAAGCAAATTCAAAAGAATAATGAATCTATAAGTGTATGGTTGAATGAGAGCAATTGAGTTTACTCATGATTCATAGTATATCAATGCTTTCATTCCCAAGTACAACTTTATTAAGGAGTATTAAATAATGAAACTTAGTCATATATCTATACAACGACCTGTATTAGCAATTGTAATGAGTCTTACAATTGTGTTATTCGGGATTATATCTTTTACTCAACTTCCTGTTCGTGAATACCCTGATATAGACCCGCCGATAATTTCGGTTGTTACACTGTACCGTGGTGCAAGCCCTAATGTTGTGGAAACTGAAATTACCGATATTCTGGAAGAACAGTTTGCAACACTGGAAGGAGTAAAAACTTTAAAATCTTCCAGCCAGGAAGAAGGCTCGGTAATAACAATAGAGTTTGAATTGGACCGTGATGTAAATGAAGCTGCTAATGATGTCCGGGATCGTGTTTCGCGAATCCGGGGAACCCTTCCTGAAGAGATAAGTGACCCGGTAATATCAAAAGTTGATGCCAATGCTCAGCCGATAGTTTGGCTTGGACTTTACAGTTCGGTTCATTCAACGCTGGAACTTTCTGACTTTGCAGATCGTGTTCTGAAAGAAAAAATTCAGAGACTTAACGGTGTAGGCTCAATTATAATTGGTGGTGAGCGCCGTTATGCAATGCGTGTCTGGCTGGATCCGCAGCGTTTGGCTGCTTACGGATTAACAACACAGGATGTTGAAGCTGCTATAAGAAATGAGAATACAGAAATTCCTGGCGGAAGAGTCGAAGGAAATAAAAGGGAATTTGCTGTTCGCACAAAAGGTGAGTTAACTAAACCGGAAGAGTTCGGTGCTTTAATAGTATCACAAAATGGTAATGACGTTGTAAGATTACGCGATATTGCAGAAGCTAAAGTCGGTGCAGAAGATGAGCGGACGGCAGCGCGCTGGAACGGCGAACCCGCTATAGGGCTTGGTATCGTAAAACAATCGAGAGCAAGTACTGTTGATGTTGCCGCAGCAATACATGAGGCGCTTGCTGAGTTGATCAAGCTATTGCCTGAAGGAATGAATCTGGATGTTGCGTATGATAGCTCAATTTATATAAAAGAATCTATATCCGAAGTTCAGGAAACTTTAATAATTGCTTTGATACTGGTAGTATTGGTGGTGCTGGCATTCCTTAAAAGTTTCCGCGCAACGGTAATCCCAACTCTTGCAATACCAATTTCAATCATTGGTGCTTTAGCTGCTTTATACTTTGCAGGGTTTACAATTAACATTCTTACGTTAATGGGATTTGTACTCGCTATCGGATTGGTTGTAGATGATGCAATTGTTGTTCTGGAAAATATATACAGACATATAGAAATGGGTAAAAGTCGTTTGCAGGCAGCCATTGACGGAAGTAAAGAAATAGGCTTCGCCGTTGTTGCTGCAACCATTACACTTGTTGCTGTATTCGTACCATTGGCTTTTCTTACAGGAAATGTCGGTCGATTATTTAATGAGTTCGGTGTTGCTGTAGCGGTTGCGGTTTTGATTTCGGGTTTTGTTGCTTTATCACTGACGCCAATGCTGTCTTCCCAAATACTCAAACCATTACATGGTACGGGCAAAGGATGGGCGTCAAGATCCTTTGATGCATTTTTTGAATCATTAAATAATATCTATGATCGCATTTTAAGATGGGCATTGCGTCACCGCATACTTATGGTAACTGGTGCACTGGTTGTTGTGCTTGCCGGGTATGTTCTGTTCAGATTATTACCAAGCGAACTTGTTCCGGTTGAAGACAGAGGGGTTGGATTTGGAATTGTTATTGCACCTGAAGGAGCTACCCTCGATTACACTGATAGTTATGTCCGGGAAATAGAAAACCGTTTACTGCCGCTTCCTGAACGTCAGGGACTTTTTACAGCAACTGGATTGGGCTTTGGAGGTCCCGGTAATGTGACAAACAGTTTCATGTTTCTGAATCTTAAGCCGCGAGATGAAAGAGAAAAGTCACAGCAGCAAATTGTTCAGGAACTTTTTCCACAGTTAATTTCAATTCCTGGTGTACTGGCTTTTGTAATTAACCCGCCAAGTTTAGGGGCAAACTTTTCGTCCGGCGAGGTTGAATATGTTCTTCAGGCAGATTCTTATGAAGAATTAAGTCAGGCAGTAGGGATAATGATTGGCGAAGTTTCACAGCTTGGTTACCTGATAAACGTTGACAGCGACTTACGTCTTAACAAACCGCAGCTTGATATAAATATAGATCGTGAACGTGCTTCCGGCTTGGGTGTTTCCACATATGATATCGGATCTACCTTAGAAACATTATTAGGCGGAAGAAAGGTTACAAACTTCAAGCGCGGCACAAAACAATATGATGTCGTTTTACAGATGAGACCGGAATCAAGATCAACTCCGGATGTTATTCAGAACCTTTATGTCCGTAGCAACGGCGGTCTTGTACAGCTTGCCAATGTGGTAAACGTAGAAAAATCCATTGCCCCTAAAGAACTAAATCATTACAACCGGGTTCGTTCTGCAACCATTACAGCAAGCCTTGTTCCGGGAGTAACAATAGGGCAGGCACTGGATGATCTTGATCGTATTTTCGCTGAAAAACTTCCGGCAGGTATCAAACGCGAGTATGGCGGACAATCTTTAGAATATAAAACATCAAGCTCAGCTCTTTATTTAATGTTTATACTTGCAATTATATTTATTTATCTCGTATTGTCCGCACAGTTTGAAAGTTTTATTCATCCGTTTACAATATTACTTTCAGTGCCGCTTGCAGTGGTAGGTGCATTAGCCACTTTATATATTTTCGGACAGAGTTTAAATATTTATTCGCAGATTGGATTAATTATGCTCATTGGTCTTGTCACAAAGAATTCTATTCTTATTGTTGAATTTGCAAACCAGCAAAGAGCAAACGGGCTAACACTTATTGAAGCCGTGGTGCAGGCAGCCACAATACGTTTAAGGCCTATACTGATGACATCATTTGCAACAATATTTGGAATTCTTCCGATTGCAATTGGACTTGGCGCAGGCGCAGAAGCAAGGCGTCCGTTAGGATTAGCTGTGGTTGGTGGAATGTTTTTCTCAACATTTTTAACTTTGGTGATCGTTCCCGTTGTCTACACGTTCATGGCACGTTTTGTAAAAACAGCGGATAGATCCGAGAAAAATAGCAAACAAGAAGTTTCTGGTTTAGAACCTGTGACAGTTGCCGGCAATTAATGCTCCGGAATAAACAAGATAAGATTTCTTCAAAACATTTTAAAAAACTATGGGACAAAATATTAAATTATGAGTCCCATTTATATTTATAATGACTAATTGATTTATATCGTGTTTATGTACCTTATAATGATATAGACATTCTTATCCACATAGATACATAAGTTTATATGTTGACTTGTTTTAAATATATGTGCGGGATTTTTTATTGTTTGAGTATAAACCATTTACTTCTGCCAGGCTGATAAACATATTTATTAGAAATTTTATTTTATGGAAACAAGAAAAGCTTACAACGTTTGGTCTAATCAGTACGATACAAACATTAACAAAACACGCGACCTTGAAGCAAAGGTTTTACAATTAACGCTTGCAGATATTCAATTCAATTCCTGTCTTGAAATAGGCTGCGGTACTGGAAAAAATACCGGATGGCTGACGACAAGAACAAATAAAATAACAGCGGTTGATTTTTCAGAAGAGATGCTTGCAAGAGCAAATGAAAAAATAAATTCTGACAAAGTTCGGTTTGCACAAGCTGATATAACCGGTCCGTGGACGTTTACAGACGAATTGTATGATCTGGTAATTTTCAGTCTTGTTCTCGAACATATCGAGAATCTTGATCATATTTTTAGTGAGGCTGCAAAAGTTTTATTCTCCGGAGGATATGTTTATATCGGTGAGCTGCACCCGTTCAAACAATACTCCGGAACTAAAGCACGGTTTGAAACGGATGAGGGTTTGCAGATACTGCAATGTTACAATCATAATATATCTGATTTCATTCTTACCGCTAAAAATAACGGTCTGTACATTGCAGACATAAATGAATATTTTGATGATGATGATAGAACTACCATTCCTCGAATACTAACCCTGCTTTTTAAAAAAATAAATAAATAATTTGACTTGAGGCAATGGAAAAAATAATAGAAGCAAATGAGCAACATCTGAATGATTTCTTAGAAATGAGTTTAGATCTTTGGAAAGAAGATTACAGCAGTAACGATCTGTCTGTAATTTACAGTAAAATGCTCTCTTCCCCAAAAAACAAAGTGCTTTTATACCTTACGGAAGATAAGCCGGCAGCTTTTATTTATCTGTCAGTAAGAACGGATTATGTTGAGGGATCCGAATCGAGTCCAACCGGATACATTGAAGGTATTTATGTTAAACCCGGATTCAGAAAATCAGGTATAGCAAAAAAATTATTGGTTGAAGGCGAAAAATGGTTGAGGGAAAATGGATGTAAGCAAATAGGTTCCGATGCATATATAGACAATAAAGTCAGTTATGATTTTCATATTAATATAGGATTTAAAGAAGCCGGGAAACTGGTAACATTTATTAAAGACTTATAAAATATTACAGCCATTACCAATCCATATATCTGATATCTCATCAGGTTAACTTAAGTTCTGCTTTTTCAAAAACTTTTTTGGTTTTTACTGTTCTGCCGGCACAAGTGCACTTAATATAATTTCCTTCCCTTTACCTCGCAGGTTTATTGCTCCAAGCTGCCGCGTTACATAGTTAACCTGAAGTGTACTTTTATCATGTAAGAATATATCAAGTTCATTTAATAAGTCCGCAGAAGCAATTACCTCCACATTGAACTCTTTACATTTATCACGGATTCTGGAAGTAGTATTTAATACATCTCCGGAATAGGTAATATCCCGTTTAATAATTCCGACTTCACCAACAATTACCTTACCCCAATGCAGTCCGGCTTTAAATGATGGAATCGTACCGTATCGGTGCAGGTATTTATCTTTGTTAATTTCAAATTGCTCTTTCATATCAAAGAAACATTTCAGGCACTGATTTCTGGCAATTCCATCCTCATATTTCCAGGCTATAATAACTTCATCACCCACATATTGATAAATTTCACCTTTATTATCTATAATTGGATTGGTGATATCAGAATAGAAATCTTTCAATAGTGCATGATATTTTTCATTACCCAATTCTTCAGCTATAGTTGTTGAAGAGTTAAGATCGAGGGACATAAATATTCTGTGCTCTTCTTTTGGAGTATTGTACTTTCCGCGAAGTATATTCCAGAAAACACCATAGCCAAATTTGCTGTTCATCTGTAAGAATAGCTGTGTAAGCCCGACCACAACTGACCACACGATAGTATTTTTTATAGTGCGGGCACTATCAAACGGGAAACCAGCTTGCGAGCCGGATAGCCCGGGAAAGCCTGAACCTGAGAATAATTCCGTAATACTTTTTCCATCGCGAACAAAACCGGTAATTATACCAATTGTGAACGCAATAAAAGAAACTATAAGAATAAAAGACAAACTCACTGCAATAATAGTATAACCATATGGTTTATCGCGGTATTTAACATTAATATAAAATACAAGAAAGCTTCCGCCAATGGATGCACCAATTAACGCTGCTGCTGAATTCAATGCCAATGAAAACAAAAATGAATAATCGGCTGTGGGGCCGATTGAAGAATGTGTATGTATAACAAAATAATCATATACGGTGATTATTAAGCCAACTACCAACCAGACTAAGGCAATTACATATAACTGCCTGATACTGATTTGTGTTCTTCTTTTCATACGAATCAATATCTCCTCAATTACTTTTTTAAAAATCGTAATTCCGATGGTTAATTAAAAATTATTTGTGAAGGATTAATTATTTTCTTAATAGAAATTGGAATCAGGCCGGGAGCCGATTGACTGATTATTTTTGTTTAAAAGAGGATTAAAATGAAAGGAGTATATTTAAGAATAAATTATTGTTATAAAATTTCTTTTACACGTCCGACCTCCCCCGTTACAAGTCGAACTTTTATTCCATGAGGGTGTTGTGCGGATTTTGTCAGTATATCTTTCACATATCCTTCGGTTAATTCACCTGAACTTTGATTTTCTTTTAAAACTATTTTTACTAATTGCCCTGGTTTAATATCCACTCGCTTGTTTCCTCTCATTAATCTGATATTTTCCTTTTAAGGCTGCTTGCTTTTCTTACCCACTTCTTCTTAGATAGGGAATTCCTGGACTTATTCTGATTATTATTCGAATAATTCAATGAAGGCGGTTTTCTGGTAGATCTGAATTTCCTGCCCGGAACCTCCATACTGCTGCTATCTGTAACTGCAGATTTGAATGGATGATCGTCAATAACAGGAATTGGTATTTTAATCAGCTTATTAATTTCTTTCAGATAAGATCTTTCTTCCGCATCACAAAATGAAAGTGCAATTCCACCCAGACCTGCCCTGCCCGTTCGGCCGATACGGTGAATATAGGTTTCTGAAAAATCGGGCATATCAAAGTTAAATACATGTGATAATCTATCTATATCAATACCTCTTGCAGCAATATCTGTGGCAACAAGAACTTTAGTACGGAATGATTTAAAATTATTTAATGCACGCTGCCGCGCCTGCTGCGATTTATTGCCATGAATAGCATCTGTATTTATCCTGGCATCATTCAGAAAACGACTGACTATATCTGCCCCGCGTTTAGTTCGTGTAAACACCAGAGCAGAAGAGACATTTTCATTTTTTAAAATATGAATAAGCAATTTCTTTTTATCCGGTCTTGAAACGAAATAAACAGCCTGCTTAATTACCTCTACAGTTTTTGACTGAGGTTCGATTTCAACTTTTACAGGATTGGTCAAGATAGTATTGGCAAGTTTTACAATTTCCAATGGCATGGTTGCTGAGAAAAAGAGAGATTGTCTATTTGCTGGCAGCATTGCTATAATCTTTTTCACATCATGAATGAACCCCATATCAAGCATCCTGTCGGCTTCATCAATTACGAACATTTGTACATGCGAAAGATTAATAAATTTCTGGTTTATAAGATCCAACAGTCTGCCCGGGGTAGCAATAAGAATATCCACTCCCCTTTTTAATTTATCCGTCTGAGAATACTGGGAAACTCCACCATAAACAACAGTGTTTTTTAATCCTGTGTTTTTTCCGTAAACACTGAAACTTTCGGCAACCTGCTCAGCGAGCTCCCTTGTGGGTGTTATGATTAGCGATTTTATAGTTCTGCGTTCCTTGTTCTGCTGGAATGCTTTTCCTGAATGATCCGGAGTTCCGACTGGTTTACCGGTTTCTTTTTCCAGACTTAGAATTTGTAAAATGGGAATTGCGAATGCCGCTGTTTTTCCTGTTCCTGTCTGTGCACATCCGAGAATATCTTTTCTGTCTAATATTATCGGAATAGCCTGCTGTTGAATAGGAGTAGGTATAGTATAACCTTCGTTTGTTAAGGCTGTTTGTATCGGTTTAATTATTTTTAAATTCTCGAATGACATATTACTTTCTGTATTAATTCTGACAAGGGCTGTGCCGCTGCCGGAATAATTTATCGTTATAACAATATGTGTTTTAACAAAACGTTTAATGAATAATTATCTTTTATAATTTGCAATCAGAAGGGAAATTAAATGAGGTTTACATCTGGCAAAGCCATCTCCAATTTAGAACTTCGGAGAATTTCCTTAAAAATTACGCCTGCTAACATACGGTATTAAAACAGCAGATCAAAAGTATTTGAGTTGAGTGTGCTTTGTAACCAGACAAATGATGTTATTTGCGGTTTTATACAGCAAAAGGAATATTATGATGGTGTTGGGGTGATAAAGAAGAGAAAAAGTAACTATCCGGTATGGCGGGTAAAAACGAACTTCCATTCTTTTACTTCATTAGTCTGAAAAACTAGTTATTTTTATACGCCAATGCTTTAATATCCTCAACCTCCAAAATTTTCTTCCCGAAATCTTTTATTACTGAATTTATCATTGCCGTTCCTAATTCTTTTAATGTACAGACATATTTTGGGAAAAAAGTTTTTACTACTATGATAAGCGGATAGAATATTTTATAAAGAGTTAAAGTGTTTTTAAGTCCTTTAGTGTGAAGTATATGTGCAGGACGAAACATAAAAGCCTTCCGGAAACCAAGTGATAAAATATAATTCTCGGTTCTTCCTTTTATTCTTGCCCACATAACCTTGCCTTTTTCAGAGCTGTCTGTTCCCGCACCAGAAACATAACAAAAAGTCATCGCGGGATTTTGTTTTACAAGAATATCAGCTAAAGCTTTGGTTAGTTCATAAGTTGTTTGTCGATATTCTTCTTCATTCTTACCGACAGAAGTTGTGCCCAGACAATGAAAGCATGCATCATATCCTTTTAACTGATCTTTAATATTCGAATAATCAAAAAAATTACTAAGGATAGTTTCCTTAAGCTTTGGATGTTTTGTGTTTATCGTTCTACGATTAATTACAAGTACAGATTCAATATCTGGATTGTTAATACATTCATGAAGAACGCCTTCACCCACCATTCCTGTTGCGCCGGTTATTATTGCTTTTATTTTCATATAAATAGTTATGAACTTTCAACCGTTAATATAATCTTCCCGGTGTTTTTATTTAACTCCATTCTTTTGTGTGCTTCTGCTACATCCTGCCAGTTGTAGACTTTATCAATAACAGGTTTCATTGTTCCTTTTCTGATTTTATCAAAAGCAAAATCTTTAAATTCTTTTGTCAGTTTAATCTGGTAATCAAGTGAACGTGAACGAAGTGTTGAACCTATAATTTTTAATCGTTTAACTAAAATCTGGCGCATATCAAAATCCTCCACCCTACCACCGCTGAGCGTTGCAAGAATAATTAACCTGCCGTCCCGTGTTAATGATTCTATGTTTTGTTTAAAGTATGAACCTCCAATAAAATCAATAATAACATCAGTACCATAATTGTTTGTGAATTTCAAAACTTCATCCTTAAAATTCTGAGTTTTGTAATCTATTGTTAAGTCTGCCCCAAGTTCTTTACATATTTTATGTTTTTCTTTTGAGGCGGTAACAATAATCCTTGCACCAATCTCTCTTGCTAATTGAATAACTGCTGTTCCGACCCCGCCTGCACCTGCGTGAATCAGAACAAATTCACCTGCTTTCAGTTCACCAAGCCATATAAGTGATTGAAACGCAGTGAGAAACACTTCGGGAATTGCGGCTGCCTGTTCAAACGTAAGGTTAGGTGGAATTTCCATCGCCATATCTTCATTCATAACAGCATACTCAGCATATCCGCCACCTGGCAGCAGACCAAAAACTTTATCACCTTTTTTCCATTTAAAAACTCTGGAACCGACCTGTTCTATAATACCTGAAAGTTCTAACCCAAGAAGCTGGCTAGTACCAACTGGCGGAGGATATTTACCTTCTCTTTGAAGTATATCCGCCCTGTTTAATGCAGTTGCTTTTATTTTAACGAGAATTTCATTTTCACCGCAAACCGGTAAGGCCCATTCCCCCATGGTTAACTGATCCGCTCCACCGGGGTTTTTAACTATTATGGCTTTCATAAACTCCTGTTTGAATTAAGTTAATTTTATTTTATCAGAATCATCTTCTTCGTCTCAATTTTACTTCCTGCATATAACCGGTAATAATAAATTCCGCTTGGTAAACTATGCACCTTAAAAATAACTTCATATTTTCCGGCTGAAGTGTATTCATCAACCAGGGCTGCTATTTCATTTCCTAATATATCATATACCATCAGCCTGGCTTCAGCACTTTCCGGCAGTTGAAATACAATTGAAGTTTGAGGATTAAACGGATTAGGATAATTCTGATAAAGTATAAATTCCGATGGAATGTTACCTTCAATTTTAATGTTTGTCGGAAACCTTGTAAAACCAAGTTTCTCAAGTGTTGAAGAATCCAATGGTTCGGCAAAAAATAAATGAGCATTGTCCGTTTCAGATTTCAGATATTCCCATAGATCAGGATCAGAAGGAAAGACTGATGGATCACCGTTATAATTAACATGATCAATCTTCAATGAATGCTGCCAGTCTGCCGGTAATGGTATCACTCCATTTAATATTTCAGCTTTTTTTGCAGCCGGATTCCATTTAATCAATGTTATAAATCCGGTATCATTATATTCCTTAATAGCAGCATTTACGTTACCCATTGCTCTGTGGCAGTCTGAACAGGAAGTTGCATTCTTTTTTATTATATGCGAATGTGTTGACGATATAATATAATTAGTTTTACTATTGTAACTATGCGTAGTAATTGCTCCAAGGGTAACAAGTCCATCCTTTTTAATCAACAGGCGGTAATCCGAAAAATCATTATTATACCTTCGCTTACCGGTTTCAATATAACTTTCAAAATGACAGCCTCCGCAGCTATAAACAGAAACAGCATGACATGCTGCACAATCCACTGTAGTAAGATGACGGTTATGAGAAGCATTATTGCTTAGCTGTGTATGACAATCAATGCATTTAACTTTAACAGCACCGGACTCTTTCATTGAAGAATAAACTATACTGTCATCGCCATGCAATTCTTCTTTAGAGTGACACGATATACAGTTCATATCTGCATTTGAATGAACATCCATGCCCGGATAAAAATCTCTTTCCAGTTTTTGTTTTATGTGACAACTGAAACAGGTCTCATCACCAACCGTAACCGTAGTTTGAAAATCATGACAATCAACACAAACGGGTGTGTAAGTCTCAGAATTTATCACAGATCCATTGGCATACAATCCTGTAACAGAGTGACACTTATTACATTCTAGTTGGGTTATAGGAATATCAGTTATATTCTCCATTCCACTGTTGTCCTTACTGTAGGCATTATTAAAACCATTTCTTGTTTTGTGCAGACTTGTCTGGAAATTCCATTGAGCGAATGATGTTGAAAAAGATAATATTATAATTATCAATACAGATGCGGATTTCATTTTGTATCCTCATACTTAGTTATTTAAAGTATTACGGAAATTAGTTCTGTATAAAATAACTAATTGAAACCTAATAGTGTTTTGCAACCGGCATTTATTGATGCTTGAAAAGTATTGAGTGTTGTTAATTGCAGAGCATTAGTAGTTCGATATTCATTTTCAAAAAGTAATATATCTCTCACATTGATGAATGATTAAAATATTTCCGATTGCATCTGACTTATCATTAAACAGTTCCTCTTTTTTGCAGTTAATTTGCGGAGAAATTTAAACTATCTGAGAAGGATCATCTTTTTTGTTTCAATCTTGTCTCCATATATTAGTTTGTAGTAATATACTCCGCTGGATAATCCAGTAGCGTTAAACTCAACCTCATATCTTCCTGCCGGTTTATACTCATCGATCAATGTTGATGTTTCCCTTCCCAGCAAATCATAAACTATAAGTGTTACATTACCGCTCACAGATAACTGATAACTTATTACCGTTGCAGGATTAAACGGATTGGGATAATTCTGATACAGAATAAACTGTGTTGGTAAACTCTGCTGGGTATCTACATTAGTTACTATGGAATCCACTATTGAATAAGTAACCCAGCCATCATTTGTAAAAAATATATGGTTTGAGCTTATTCCGTAAGAAATATTTGGGTTAAAAAATTCAAAATTTTTTATAACATCATCTAATGTTAGGGGGGTTTGAAGTGTATCCCAGTTGGATCCCATATTTGTAGTTCTGACTATTAGTTTGCTGATTGTCGTTATCCAGCCGTGCTCAATGGATAAAAATTCATAGTCTGTTGATCCGAATGCAAAGTTTGGAGATGGAAAGGAATTCCAGGAGTTACCGCCATCTGTTGTTTTTATTAAATTATCTGTGGGGACCACATTTACAATCCCACGACTCATAATAGCATTAGTTGAATTTATTATTTTAATTTTACCAAATCCGCAATATTCTAAGGAAGCACACTCGTTTGATAGTATCCAGGTATTTCCTAAATCTGTTGTTTTATAAACATAGGTGAAATTACCTGCGCCTATGTATTCATAATAAATCAGAAAGCCTAAACTCTCATCATAAAAATATGTTCTAATGAAAGAACCAAGGGTATCTGCTATTGCTTCCCAATTCTCTCCCGAATCAGTTGTACGAAACAAAGTGGTATCGCTGGAGATAAACCCAATACTATCATTTATAAAATGTGAATTTGAATAATTCATAATGTAAGGATTGTTGAACACAATACGCCAGGTATACCCGCCATCTGATGTGGTAAAAAGTTCAGTAAAAATTATGCACAGTTAGATAACGATTTTTTAAGAATATTTAAACTTACGATAGTTGTGGCATTATTTGTTGCAACTTTTGGGGAAGATATCGGTCATTTGCTTGCCAGCAAAAACTTCACATCGTCAC
>JAWOIK010000133.1:0-4381 GCA_046484705.1 Ignavibacteriaceae bacterium
TTAGACCCCGGTGGAGTAGCAACAAAGTTTGCATTGAATGAAGGTTAGGTTCCCTGGTTGAAGCATAAAGTATATTATATTTATAAAAGAAAGCTGCTAACTCCAAAACAAGGTGCAGATACAGCTGTTTATCTTGCTTCATCATCAACTGTTCAGGGAGTAACAGGCAAATATTTTTATCTTAAAAAAGAGAAGGCATCTTCGCCGGAATCTTATGATGAGGATGCAGCAAAAAAATTGTGGGAAATTAGTTTGAAGTTGTGCGGATTGGATAAAAATAATAATCAAAACATCTCAGGACTGGAGTCCTGAGCTACGGATAAATGATCAATAAAAAAAAGGCGATCATCACTGACCGCCTTTATTCTTAATTCCTAATCTGCCTGTCGGCAGACAGGTTTGTATTTATTACACAACACCCTGATCCATCATTGCATCAGCTACTTTTAAGAAGCCGGCAATGTTGGCACCGTTAACGTAGTTGCCCGGTGTTCCATACTTTTCTGCTGTAGTAACACAGGTATCGTGAATTCTTCTCATAATTTCATGTAATCTGCTGTCAACTTCTTCACGTGACCATGGAAGTCTCATACTGTTCTGTGACATTTCAAGTCCTGATGTTGCAACACCGCCCGCATTAGAAGCTTTACCCGGCGCATAAAGAATTCCGGCTTCTGTAAAAACTTTATAGGCTTCAATAGTTGTCGGCATATTAGCGCCTTCACAGACACATATACAGCCATTTGCCAAAAGTGTTCTTGCATCATCTTCATAAATTTCGTTTTGAGTAGCACAAGGCAAGGCAACATCAACTTTTACATCCCATGGTTTTTTGCCGGGGAAGAATTGGACTTTAAATTCTTTTGCATAATCTTCAACAGCATCTTTATTACTTGAACGAAGCTTTAACATATAATTTACCTTGTCTCCATTTATTCCATCCGGATCGTAAATATATCCATCCGGTCCTGAAAGCGTAACAACTTTACCACCCAGATCATTAACTTTTTGTACTGCGCCCCAGGCAACATTTCCGAATCCTGAAACTGAAACAACTTTACCATCAAATGAAGTGCTTTTTGTTTTCAGCATTTCTTCGGCAAAATAAACACAGCCGAATCCTGTTGCTTCAGGACGTATAAGTGAACCGCCCCAATTAATTCCTTTTCCTGTTAACACCCCTGTGAATTCATTTTTTAATCTCTTATACTGACCAAAAAGGTAACCAATCTCTCTTCCGCCAACACCGATATCACCGGCAGGTACATCTGTATTAGCACCGATATGACGGAATAATTCTGTCATAAAACTCTGGCAGAATCTCATAATTTCCTGATCACTTTTTCCTTTAGGATCAAAATCGCTACCGCCTTTACCGCCGCCCATAGGCAGTGTTGTTAAGCTGTTTTTGAATACCTGTTCAAATGCTAAAAATTTAAGAATGCCAAGAGTTACAGAAGGGTGAAATCTTAATCCACCTTTATACGGACCAATTGCACTGTTCATTTCAATTCTGTAACCACGGTTAACATGAATATCCCCCTGATCATCAACCCAAGGAACACGGAATAAAATTACTCTTTCCGGTTCAACCATTCTCTCAATTATTTTTAAAGAGCGGTATTCCGGATGGCGTTCTAAAACTACATCCAATGAGCCTAATACTTCTTTAACTGCCTGGTGAAATTCAGGTTCATTCTGGTTTTTTGCTTTTACATCTGCTAATATTTTTTTTGTGTACTCGGTCATATCAACCTCGGATAATATTTTGTTAAGAAGAATAAAGTCGAAGATTTGTGCCGACTTATTTTGTTAATCTGTAATATTTTATTCCGGCTAACACTTTGCAGAATCCTTGAATTGGTTAATCTTTAATAGGAAAGTCTCCCCTTTCCCGAATTTTATTTGCTAAAAGCATTAACTGCCCGAATATAATTTTTTACTATGTCAAAATTAGTAAATATTTACTTTAAAAGTGAAATTAATACTGAATTTTCGGATGGAAAAATCAAAACAATATCATAATTACAAATATGACAGAAGAACAAATAGTATTATAAGCGGCAATCAACTTTTGCACAAAAATCATTAGTTTTGGCAAATAACTTGATGAGAATATAGCTATCGGAATATTTAATCACATACCCCAATTCATCATATTAAAGGCATACTCTATGAAAAGAATTGCTCTCTTTACACTAACAATTGCATTACTTGCAATAACAAAGATCACTCCGCAGGTAGATTCAAGAATCTTACAGTTCCCGGACGTTTCCAAAACACATATTTCATTCACTTACGGAGGTGATATATGGGTAGTTTCGAAATCAGGCGGAACGGCCCATAAACTTACAACTGCAAAAGGTCAGGAAGTGTTAGCACGTTTTTCTCCTGATGGCTCAAAGATAGCTCTCAGCGGAAACTATAACGGCAATACCGATGTTTATGTTATGCCTTCACTTGGCGGTATTCCACACAGGCTCACTTATCACGGTATGCAGGATCTGATGATTGACTGGCATCCCGATGGTAAGTCTGTTCTTTTTGCTTCAACACGGGAAAGCGGTAAACAGAGGTTTTCACAATTCTACAAAGTTTTAATTGAAGGCGGACTGCCTGAAAAACTGTCTGTTCCTTATGGCGAATTTGCATCCTACTCGCCGGATGGATCGAAGCTTGCTTACACAAATAAATCAAGAGTTTTCAGAACGTGGAAAAGATATCAGGGAGGAACGGCTGCCGATATCTGGATTTTCGATCTGAAGAATAAGACATCAGAATTTGCAATCCAGAGTATCCACAATAACGAACTTCCAATGTGGCATGGACAGAACATTTATTTTTTGTCTGACAGGGGTACAAACCAGCGTTTCAACATCTGGAAATATAATGTTGAAACAAAACAGTTAAGTCAGTTAACTGACTTTAATGATTACGATATTCACTTTCCGGCAATAGGTCCGGAAGATCTGGTTTTTGAAGCAGGCGGAAAATTATATCTGCTTAATCTAACAACTGAAAAATATAATGAAGTAAAAATTAATTTAGTTACAGATGAATCCACTTTGATGGCAAAGGTAGAAAATGTTGAGAAGCTGATAAGAAGTTTCAGTGTATCTCACGACGGTAAACGGGCATTGTTTGAAGCAAGAGGAGAAATTTTTTCTGTTCCTGCAGAGAACGGTGTGGTTATTAATTTAACAAATTCATCTGGAACTGCTGAAAGATATCCTGCCTGGTCACCAAACGGTAAGTATGCTGCTTACTGGAGCGATAAGTCGGGAGAATATGAATTGACTGTCCGTAATTTTGAGAATCTTTCGGATGAAAAAAGGTTGACCTCATATGGTCCCGGGTACAGGTATAACTTATACTGGTCACCTAACAGTAAGATGATTGCATTCATTGATCAGACCATGCAGATATCTGTTTATGATATGGAGAATAACAGAACACTTAAGGTAGATAAGCAGAAGTGGTCTTATGAAGGCGGACTTAATAATTTTTCTGTAAGCTGGTCGCCAGACAGCAGGTATTTAGCATATGCAAAAGAACTTGATCACAGAAGCACTGCAATAGCATTATTTGATACAAAAGAGGAAAAGTCCAGACAGGTTACATCGGGATATTACGGGGAGTTCGCTCCTTCATTCGATCCTTCGGGTAAATACCTGTACTTCTTAACAGCAAGAAATTTCAGCCCGGTTTACAGTAATATTGATAATTCATTTGTATACCCGAATACGACTCAGATTGCAGTTGTATCATTAACACCGGATACGCCATCTCCATTGCCTGTAAGGAATGATTCAACATCAATAAAAGAGGATGATGAGAAAAAGAAGGATGAAGAAAAAGAGGAGAAGGACAAGGATAAAGAAAAAGATAAAGACAAAGAAAAATCAACTGAAACAAAAATTGTGTTTGATGGGTTTGAAGACCGCATAGAAATACTTCCTCCCGACGCTGGTAATTACAGAAACATCAAAGCAGTTAACGGAAAAATAGTTTATCATCGTATTCCTAATTCTGGTTCCGGTGAGAAAGAAAAACCGATTAAGATTTATGATTTTGAAAAGCGTGAAGAAAAATCAATAGTATCCGATGCTGATGCTTTCGAAATTTCTGCCGATGGTAAAAAGTTAATGTTTGTTAAATCAGGTTCTTTTTCCATAGTTGATGTTGCCGCCGATCAGAAGGGTGATAAGAAAATGCCTGTTTCACAGCTTGAAATGACTATAGTTCCAAAAGAGGAATGGAAACAGATATTTAATGATGTCTGGAGATTCCAGAGAGATTTCTTCTATGATAAAAATATGCACGGTGTTGACTGGAATGCAATGCGGACCCGTTACGGAAAATTAATCGATAACGCTGTAAC
>JAWOIK010000207.1:0-4974 GCA_046484705.1 Ignavibacteriaceae bacterium
CGGGGATAGAGCGATGAGATATATAAGAATTTATTTGCTCTTAATTATAATTATAACATCCTTTCCCAAAGCCACATTTTCTCAATGGGAATTGAGGTATCCGAAAATACCAACAACAGGAATATCAGATATGGTTTTCCTGAATCCGCAAACCGGATTCGCAGTTAACTCATCCGGCAACATTCTAAGAACCACAGATGGTGGTGCATTCTGGATTATTGCACAACATTACCAGCGCGAATACATCTCCGAAATAAAATTTGTTAATCAGTCACATGGGTTTGCAATATCCCCGCATGGTTATATAGGCGACCAGAAGGATTTTATTTACACGACGGATGGCGGTGATAACTGGTCAGCAACATTTCTTGGAACAAGCGACGCAATGACCTTTCTACCGTTATCAGCTTCTGCAATACTTAAAAGTAATGAATCAGGAACGATTTCACTGCTGGATAACTTCTGGGGTCAGTGGAGTGAGCGTTATATTATTCCGTATTATAGCGGCGGCGGACTTCCATCTCCGTACGGTGATATAAAGGAATTTGAAAAGCTTCCTTCGGAAAGAATACTTGCTCTGGGTTCAAGCTGGAATGCTTTCCAAAATTATGTTATAACCGATTCAGCTGCATTTATTCTGTTCAGTGATGATAGCGGTTTATCGTGGGATACGCTGTGGTGTGATTTACCTAAAATACTTACCACATTTTCTTTTTATGATAATTATACCGGATGGATCGGAGGTAAGGAAAATGAAATTTATAAAACCACAGACGGCGGGTTAAGCTGGAGTTTAAGCTATTCCGAACCCAATCCCGATCCCGAAAAAGGAATATCAAAAATAATTGCTGTGGATGTGCAGACGGTTTATGCAGTATCTACAAAAGGAGAATTTATTTCATCTGCAGATGGCGGAAATACCTGGAATGTTTATTCAATTATTCCATCCACAAATTATGAATTAGACTTTAACCTCTGTTTTATTAACGCACAAAAAGGATTTGTATTCGGTCCCGATCTCTGGGTAACAACAGACGGAGGCAATACCTGGGACAAGGTAGATGACAGCATAAAACCTACTTTTTTTAGAATCCAGTTTTTATCAACGGAGTTGGGTTTCGGAATAGGAGGTGATAATTATTACGGAGGAGAATCTTTTTACAGAACAGCTGATGGCGGATACAACTGGGAAAATATTTATAATCAGAATACAGGAGGTTCGTATAACGGATTTTTTATGCAGGATAGTCTGAGAGGTTGGTTAACTAATCATAATGCATTATTCAAAACAACAGACGGGGGCTTTAGGTGGACGGAAGTATATGTGGATACATTGCTCGACTTTATGCGCAGCGTGGAATTTTTTGATGACTCGCTGGGAATTTTATTTGAAGTGAGAGAAAGGTTTAACGACTTTTGTCTTAATTATGTAACAACCGATGGGGGAAACAGCTGGCAGAAATACCAGGTAGGCAATCTGCCTTATATGAGTTCATTTACAAAAATTAAACGTACCGATCCGTCGCATATCTGGTTTGCAAATCAGCAGGGATTGTGGCTATCCGGAGACACGGCTAAAACCTGGGATTTAATAAGCAGTCAAATTTCTGTTATTGGCGGCGGCTTTGATTTTATCGATTCACTTAACGGATGGGCTGCACACCTTGATGGAACGCAGGATAAAGTTAAGTTTACTACAGATGGCGGACAAACCTGGAGCACATTAACCAAACCTTATATGAACCAAACAACGGATCTGATAATTGACGGGCGTGATTATTTCGGTCGAATTAATGTAACTGTAGCAGGATTATACGGAAGCATATTCGGTTTCGAGGAAGGCTGGTCTCACGCATACATACAAAACTCCTATACCAACAATTGGTTGTACTCTATAGCTGCTATCAGGCAAGGTAATACAGTTCATAAATGGATATCCGGAATGGGCGGAATTATTCTATATAGAAATGATTACATAACCGGGATAGAAGATGAATACGATTTTACCGTTAAAGAGTTTTCACTGTATCAGAATTATCCGAACCCTTTCAACCCGAGCACCAAAATAAGTTGGCAGTCGCCAGTAGGCAGTTGGCAAACTTTGAAAGTGTTTGATGTACTCGGCAGAGAAGTTGCAACTTTAGTTGACGAATATAGAGATGCAAGTTACAACGAAGTTGAGTTTAATTCTGCAGGAATGGCAAGCGGAGTTTATTATTACCAGTTGAAGGCAGGAAGTTATGTTGAAACAAAAAAAATGGTGGTGATAAAATGAGAAAATTTTATTTTTTGTTTTTTTTAATCAGTCTAATTCAAAATCATTCTAATGCACAATGGTATAATGTAAATCCATCCTTTTCTGAATCAAAAACAATACACGGTCTGTATTTTACTGACAACTTTACTGGTATATCAGTAGGTATTGAAGGCAGTATTTCAAGAACAACTGATGGTGGTAGAACGTGGTTCCCTCAATTGAGTGGAACTACAGTTAACTTACACAAAATAATGTTTAATGACGCCAATACGGCTACAATAGTCGGAGATGCCGGAATTATTTTAAGGACAACCAATGCCGGAGAGAACTGGATGATTCAGGAAAGTGGTACGATGAAATTATTTCACGGTTTGTTCTTCACAAGCAATGATGCAGGTATTGTTGTTGGCGCAGATGGCACTATATTAAGGACAAGTAACGGTGGACAACTATGGAATCAGGTATCAAGCGGTACCAGCAACAATCTACGTTCTGTTTTTTTTACTAATGAAAACACAGGGTTAATAGTTGGTGATAACGGAACTGTATTAAAAACTACAGATGCAGGTATTACGTGGAATCAACAGGTTAGTGGTACAACCAGTTCACTTTTTGATGTATATTTTATTAATGATGAAACAGGATATTCAGTTGGAACATCTGGTGCGATCAGAAAAACAACTAATGGTGGTCTAACCTGGTTTAATAGTAACAGTAATTGGTCTGCTTCGCTTTATGGAGTTCATTTCATTGACTATTATCATGGAATTCTATTTGGTGATCGGGCTATTCTTCAAACCAGTGATGGGGGCCTTTCCTGGTATCAATCCTATTGGACTGGTTCTGATGTATATGATGTTTCTTTTTCTGATTCCAGCAATGGAATGTTAGTTGGCTCTGGTGGAGGCACACTAAAAACAACCGATGGTGGAGTAACCTGGTTGAGTAATAATATGGTACCGTCTTTCTCTGATATATGTTATTTAGATGAATTTACCTGGTTAACTGTCGGCAGCTTAGGATTGATTTTAAAGACAACTGACCAGGGATTAACATGGCAAAGCGGATCCACTGAGATTTTTCAAACATTAACAGGCGTTTCATTTGCTGATTTTTATACTGGCTTTGCTGTTGGTTATAATGGTACTATTCTAAAAACAACCGATGGTGGAATTACATGGTACCAAAGTGAGAGTGGAACAACAACAATTCATTTTTATGATGTAGATTGTATAGATTCAAATACCGCTTTTGTAGTTGGATACTACGGGACAATCTTAAAAACAACAAATGGTGGAAATACATGGTTTGAGCAGATCAGCGGCATTACTAACCATTTGAAGGGAGTTTCATTTTCGAGTCAATCAGTCGGAACGGCTGTTGGAAGCCCGGGAAGAATACTAAGAACTACAGACGGAGGAAATGTTTGGAATCTGCAAATCAGTGGGTCAAATCTTCCGCTTGATGATGTTTCATTTGCTGATGATGATCATGGGATAGCCGTTGGTTATGTTGCATGGTATGGAAATAGAATTTTCAGAACATCGGATGGGGGAAACACATGGCTGAGTACACCAACTGGTTTCTGGCTTTCCGGTGTTTCAGTTGTTGACAACAATCTGGCTTTTGCTGTAGGTTATTCTGATATTCTAAGAACAAATAATGGCGGCGCAACATGGTTTCAACAGCCATCAAACTGGAATGGATTTGTGTATGCAGTTTCATTTATTAATAGTGAAATTGGTTTTGCCGTTGGTGGAGGGACAATAATTAAAACCACAAATGGCGGTGGTATCATTCCTGTGGAACTTTCTTCTTTTACAGCAACCTATTTTGATAATACTGTTCAACTAAACTGGTCAACCGCATCAGAACTTAATAACTACGGTTTTGAAATTGAACGAAGTTCCGATAAAACAGACTGGCGTATAATTGGATTCAGAGAAGGATATGGCACTACTACAGAGCCGAAAAGTTATTCATTTATAGATGATCTGTTCGGAGTCAATTCACAAAAACTTTATTACAGATTGAAACAAATAGATTATGATGGCACTTTTGAATACTCAGAGATAGTTGAAATAGTTATTGCTCCGCTAACATTTACATTTCATCAAAACTACCCGAACCCCTTCAATCCCAGCACGAAAATCAGTTGGCAGTCTCCAGTAGGCAGTTGGCAAACATTGAAAGTGTTTGATGTTCTTGGAAGGGAAGTGGTAACACTGGTTAATGAGTATAGAAATGCTGGCAGTTATGAAGTTGAGTTTAATTCTGCTGGATTGACAAGCGGAATTTATTATTACCAGTTGAAGGCTGATAGTTATGTTCAAACAAAAAAGATGATGGTGATAAAATAAGGAAGATCTTCCAAATAGTAACAAATAGGCAAGGAATATAATAATGAATCCTGTTTTTTATTTTTTAATTATAGCAATAGTAATAAACGCAGAATCATTTTCTCAATGGAAACCTATTAATTCACGGCCATTTTTAGATGATTGTTTCGTTGTCCACGGGGATTTTAATAATTGTCATGTAGTTACCAAGAGAGGAAATTTAGTAACCTCTTCAGATGGTGGTAATTCCTGGAATTATCATTTTACGCAGAGTTTTATGCAAATTAAAAAAATATATTTCATTGATGAAAATTATGGATGGGCAGCAACAACCTCAGGAATTTCCAAAACTACAGATGGTGGTTATAATTGGGAAGC
>JAWOIK010000239.1:0-5321 GCA_046484705.1 Ignavibacteriaceae bacterium
CGCTTCATTTTACAGCCTTCCATCCTGATTTTAAAATGCTGGATAGAGATCCAACTCCTCCAATTACACTAAAGCGTGCAAAAAGAATAGCGGATTCGATGGGAATAAAATATTGTTATCTGGGAAACATACATGATCCGGAAAATCAATCAACATACTGTAAAACCTGCGGATCTGTATTAATCAAGCGATCCTGGCATACTGTAAATCTAGTTAATCTGAAAAACAATAAATGCATGAATTGCAATTCATTGTTAGAAGGAATATTTAATTAACAAATAATAAAATTGGATTCATATAATACGGGATATAATTATGACAGATCTTAGAAATAAATTGATTTTAATAACCGGTGCTTCTTCGGGAATTGGTGAAGCAAGTGCAATTGAGTTTGCCAGGCTTGGTGCAAATTTATTATTATTAGCAAGAAGAGAGGATAGATTAAATTCTATTGCAAAAAATCTGGAAGATAAATATAAAATAAAAACAAAGTGTATAAAGGTAGATATCAGAAACTACGACAATGTTAAAAATCTTCAAACTGACCTTGTAGAAGAATGGAGAGAACCGGACATTATTTTAAATAATGCCGGACTAGCCAGAGGCTTCAGTAAAATATATGAAGCAGATACCAAAGACTGGGAGGAGATGATTGATACTAACATCAAAGGATTGCTGTATATTACAAGAATATTTCTTCCGGGAATGATTGAACGAAGGAAAGGTCATATAATAAATATTGGCTCCACTGCCGGTCATGAAACTTATACTTATGGTAACGTTTATTCTGCTACAAAATTTGCAGTAAAAGCTTTAACCCAATCTATAAGACTTGATGTACTTGATAAAGGTATTAAAGTCACGAGTATAGATCCAGGTATGGTAATTACAGAGTTCAGCAAAGTACGATTTTCCGGCGATGAGGAAAGAGCAAAAAAGGTATATGATGGAATTGAACCCCTTACTGCACAGGATGTTGCTGAAGCCGTAATTTTTGCAGCAACCCGTCCTCCTAATGTAAATACGAACGAGATAATCCTTACACCGTTGCAACAGGCTTCATCAACTCAGGTTTATCGCAAGTAAGAAAGAAATATAGTTTGTCCATTTAAGCACAACAGTAGTTACGCAAAAATGCTTATATCCCCTGCACCTTCGCGAATAACCTCAGGTTCTTCCCCGCTCAGATCAACTACACTTGAGGGTTGATTGGAGATATTTCCAGAGGCTAACATCAAATCCACCTGCGAATTAAAAATATTTTTTATTTCGAACGGGTCAAATATCGACTCACCTTTTCTATTTGATACACTAGTGCTGACAATGGGATTACCCAGTAATTCCACTAATTGCCTTGTTATGGGATGATCAGGAACTCTGATTCCTACTGTTTTCCTTTTGTCCCAAAGCTTTTTAGGAACTATCTTCGCGGCGGGAAGAATAAATGTGTATGGGCCGGGTAATAACCGTTTCATCGATTTATATGCATAATCAGATACCTTAGCGTATGTTGAGATATCCTTGAGATCTGCGCAAATAAAGCTGAATAATTTTGTATCACTTTCATGCTTAATAGAAAATAGTTGCTCAATTCCTTCTTTATTAAACAAATCGCAGCCCAAGCCATAAAATGTATCAGTTGGAAAAATAATTACTCCGCCGCTTTTCAGAACGTCAACGGCTTTATTTATGAAGCGGAGTTGAGGAGTTTCGGGATGTAATTCATAAAATTCCATTTTTCTTCCCTTTCGGTTACTGATTCTGTAAAATTTACTTAATAAATCAAATTATTATCTTTTTTCAAATATAAAGATATTAGCTTAAAATTGTTTGTCAATCTTAATCGTTATCAAAACGTATAAATTTGCTAAAATAATTTAGACAAAAAGTCTTTATTTGTATTGGGTTATATGACTATATTTGCAATTCATTATTAATCGCAAATGAATTTTTAAGGAGAATAAAATGTCAAGAAGATGCCAGGTGACGGGAGTTGGTCCGGTTGCAGGTAGCAGTATCTCACATGCTCATAACAAATCCAAAAGAAGATTTATTCCGAACTTGCAAAAGAAAAGAATTTGGGTTGAGGAGCTGAACCGATTTGTTACAATAAAACTTTCTACAAGTGCAATTAAAACTATAAACAAAAAAGGTACTGCGCATATTGCCAAACTTGTAAAAGACAATAAGATAAAAGTCAGATAGTAATTACTCAGCCGCTTTAAAAGTTAAAAAGGAAATCCCATTCTAATGGAATTTCCTTTTTTAATTTACTAACTGCATTACCAGGCTACTCTCTTACCACCCACACTTTAATTTTTGTTGTTACAGAAGGATGGAGTTTAATCGAGACTCCATATATTCCAAGAGATTTTATTGGTTCGTCAATTTCAATTTTTCGTTTATCAATATCATATTCTTTTTCTTTAAGTGCATCAGCAATCATTTGAGTAGTTACAGTTCCGAATATTTTATCTTCTTCACCAACCTGGACAGGTATTGTAACTGATATTTTTTCCAGTTCTGAAGAAAGCACCTCGGCATCAGCCAGTTGCTGTCTGCTTCTCTTATCAATTATCTTCTTTTCTTCCTCAAGTGCACGAACATTTCCTTTTGAAGCAGAATATGCTATACCTCTTGGCAGAAGATAATTTCTTGCATATCCGTCTTTTACTTCAACAAGTTCGCCAACCCTGCCAAGTGCTTCAAAGTTTTGTCTTAAAATTACTTTCATTTTCTCTCCTAAATTAATTGCTATCTAACTGTGTCTGATACATATGGTAATAAAGCCATATGTCTGGCACGTTTTATAGCAAGTGCTAATTGTCTTTGATATTTGGAGCATGTTCCGGTAATTCGTTTAGGAATAATCTTCCCTTGCTCTGTAGTATATTTCTGGAGCAGTTTCACATCTTTATAATCAATATACTTAATATTATTCTGTGTGAATCTACAAACTTTTTTTGCTCTAACTTCCTTTTTCATTTTTAAACCTTTTTACTTGATTAAATCTGATTCTTCACTCGATAGGAACTTATCGAAGGAATCTTCTGTGTAATCGACAGTGTCATCTTCAGCTATTGCCAGCTCATCATCTTTTTCATACGATCCGTTATTCTCGCCTGTATTTGCCAATCTTTTATTGAGGAACTGAATCCTTCTAGCTTTTATTTCCACAATACTGCGATTGTGCCCATCTTCGGACTTCCAGGAGCGGCTCTGAAGTTCACCGTCAACCAAAACTGCTGATCCTTTTTTTAGTCTTTCCTTGCAGCTTTCTGCTAATTTATTCCATGCTACAATTCCAACGTAACAAACGTCCTCCTGCCAGAGATTTGAGCTATCTTTATATTTTCTATTTGAAGCTATTGAAAAATTAACAACAGGTGTTTTATTAGTAGTTTCTCTGAATACCGGGTCCTTCGTTAAATTGCCAGCTACAATGACATAATTAATTTCCGGCATTTTCAAATCAGCCATAGGTCTAACCTCCAAACTAGTCTGTAAAATTATTTATTATCGTTATCTTCAATTGTAGAATTTTCTATCTTGGGTTCTGCTTCTGTTTCGATTTCATCAACCTTTATTTCGGGTGCAACCTCTGCTTCAACCGGTGCAGCCTGAACTTTGTTTTTTTCTATTTGTTCAAGAGCATCTTTATCCAGTTTTAAGGTAAGAAATCTTAAAATATGTTCATCCAGTGAGTAGATTCTATCTAGCTTGGATACGATTTCCGGGGGGGCATCAAATCTGAAAACGGCATAGTAACCAATTTTACTTTTGTTTACCATGTATGCCAATCTTTTTCTACCCCAATTCTCGAATTCACGGATTTCACCCTCATTTGATGCGATAAACTCTTTAATTCGGGTTAAAATTGCTTCGATTTGCGAGTCATCCAGTGCTGCATTAATAAGCACTGTACTATCATAAACGTTTTTTTTCATTCGTAGCTTTCACCTCCCTACGGTCAAATAGGCTCTTGATAATAATTACTATTTCAAAAGCAGGGTTATGTATAACTTAATTATAAAATGCGACCAAAATTACTTAATTAACGGTGCAATTACAAGCGCAACTACCGACATAAGTTTCAATAAAATGTTCAGTGATGGTCCGGAAGTATCCTTAAATGGATCACCAACAGTATCACCAACAACGGCTGCTTTGTGTGGATCGGATCCTTTTCCGTACTTCTGACCATTTATTTCTATCCCCTCCTCAAACATTTTTTTAGCATTGTCCCATGCACCGCCAGCATTAGCCTGAAAAATTGCCATGAGTACACCGGAAACCGTTACACCGGCAATCAATCCTCCTAACATTTCCTTACCACCTGTAAAACCTGTGAATATTGGAATAACTACCGCTAATAGTCCCGGTAACACCATTTGCTTTATTGCAGATTTGGTAGAAATCTCAACGCATTTCCCGTATTCGGCTTTACCATCAGCTTGTTCGAATATATCAGAATCTTCTTTAGACCATTGATTTTTTTCTATGCCTTCATTTTTCCTCATAATGTTGAGGGCAGCTTTAAGCTCAGGGATTGATAAAAATTGTCTTCTCACCTCTTCAATCATAGCCATTGCAGCTTTACCGACTGCCTGCATTGCAAGTGCCGAAAAGAGGAAGGGAATCATAGCACCAATAAATAAACCACCCATCACCTGGGCTTTGGATATATCTATCGTTTTAATATCAGCCGATGTCATATACGCACCAAAGAGTGCTAATGCGGTTAAAGCTGCAGATCCTATCGCAAAGCCTTTACCAATAGCAGCCGTCGTATTTCCAACAGCGTCTAGCTTATCAGTTCTTTCACGTACTTCTTTTGGAAGTTCAGACATTTCTGCAATACCACCAGCATTATCGGATATAGGTCCGTATGCGTCAACTGCCAATTGGATTCCAAGTATTGAAAGCATACCAACAGCAGCAATAGCAATACCGTATAGTCCGCCGAAGTAGAAGGCAAGAATAATGGCAAAGGCAATAACAATTATTGGAAGAGCTGTAGAGATCATCCCTACACTTAATCCAGCAATAATGTTTGTTGCTGCACCAGTTAATGATTGTCTTGCAATATTTTTAACCGGTTTTTTACCACTACCGGTATAATATTCTGTTATAAGACCAATTGAAGCCCCAGCTACAATTCCAATTACCGTTGCTATAAAGATACCTGTTGAAGAATATAAATTGCCTTTAATTGGGTCTGCCCATTGATAAAGAGGATCCTGATAATACCATTATACCGGCAAAAGCCATTTAATAATAAACCATGATGCAGCAATCATTAAAAATCCTGCAACAAAGTT
>JAWOIK010000347.1:0-5587 GCA_046484705.1 Ignavibacteriaceae bacterium
ACGCCGGTGAGAAAAGAAGTAGAACGGTAAACAACTCTAACCTTCCGATCAGCATAAAAAAGCTAAGTATCCATTTACTTATATCGGGCAGGTCAGAAAAATTTCCAACAGGACCAACAACACCCATTCCAGGACCCACATTTCCAAGACAGGTTGCTGTTGCACCTGCTGCTGTAAAAAAATCCAAGCCAAGAAATGAAAGCAACACCGATCCGAATACAAATAGAAGTATATATATAATGAAAAAAGCCTGAACATTTGATATGATCTCAGGGATTACGGATTTTCCATTAAACCGTACAGGTATAACCGCACGGGGATGAATAAGTCTTTTAAATTCAAGTAATCCGTTTTTTAATAAAAGAAAATGCCGGACAAACTTAATCCCGCCCCCTGTAGAACCAGCGCAACCGCCAATAAATAATAGAGTGAAAAAAAACATTCTTGAGAATGGAGCCCAGTTTTCAAAATCAGATGAAACAAAACCGGTTGTGGTTACCAAAGAGGTAACGTGAAACAGGGATTGTCTGAATGATTCCTCTAATTCAAAGGTATGATGAGGGCGGTGAATAAATGTTATAATAAGGGTTACACCTATTATAAAAAGTATGTAGAATTTAAACTCGGTGTTTCTCCTGAAGGCATCAAACTTAAGATGCAAAGCAAAATAATGAAGAGTAAAATTCATTCCGGCAAACAACATAAAAACAATAAAAACATATTGAACATACGCAGAATCAAAGTGAGCTGTGCTGGAATTTTTAGTAGAAAATCCACCCGTTGCCATAGTAGTGAAAGAATGGCAGACAGCATCAAAAAGATTAAGTCCGCCAAGCAGCAATAATAAAACCTCTGTACCTGTAAGAATAACATAAATTCCCCAGAGGCGTTTAGCTGTTTCCTTAACACGTGGATGAAATTTATCCTTTGTAACACCGGGTACTTCAGCAGCAAATAACTGCATTCCACCAATCCCCAACAAAGGAAGTATTGCAAGTGACAGAACTATAATCCCCATTCCGCCCAGCCATTGAGTTAAACTTCTCCAGAACAATAATCCATAAGGTAGAGCTTCAATATCGGTAAGAATTGTTGCCCCGGTTGTAGTAAAACCGGACATTGTTTCAAAGAAGGCATCTGTGTAACTAGGTATTGCACCGTAGATAATAAAGGGAATTGAGCCAAATATTGCCATTGAGAACCAGCCAAGGGTAACTATTAAATAGCCTTCACGTTTGCCAAGCTGCCGCCTGTCGGCATCTCTTGAGAACAACCATAAAATAACTCCTGCAAGAATTGTTATACCGGCTGAGATTAGAATAGCAATAATATCATCGTGCCCATAATAGATTGAAAACGGAATTCCAGTTGTCATTAATATCCCGGTGAGGATAAGAAGGAAGCCGATAATATTTAAAATTACTTTATAATTCATACATCATAAATTTACTGAGAAGTAGAGATGCAGGAAAGAATAAAACTACTTTTTCCAAAATGATGGTGAGAAAAGTATAAGAATTGTAAAAATTTCAAGTCTTCCGAGCAGCATTATGAAACTTAAAACCCACTTCGCTAATTCAGATACAGAACTGTAGTTTGAAACCGGACCGGTAAGATCCAAACCGGGACCAATGTTACCAAGACAAGCAGCAGCGGCACCCATTGCAGAAGTTGAGTCTAAGCCTGTAATTGTAAGAATGATTGAACCCAATCCAAAAATGAATAAATAAAGAAGTACAAATGCACCAACTTTTGCAATAATATCCGGCTGAACAGCCTTACCATTTTGCCTTACAGGAATGACCGCTTGTGGATGTACAAGTCGTCTAAGTTCAAGTAAACTGTTTTTAAATAATAGCTGATATCTTATCATCTTAACCCCACCGCTGGTTGAACCGGCACAAGCCCCGAATAAAAGCAATACAAGAAATACTTCTGTAAAAAAAGGTGCCCAGCTTTGGTAATCTACTGTTGCAAATCCCGTTGAGCTTAAAACTGAAATTATACTGAAGGATGTTTGTCTGAAAGATGATTCAATTGAATAGTTATTATTTATTATTAAAAAAAGAGTTGATAATAAAATGAGAGAAATTATAAATATCAAATAAAATCTAAATTCACTTTCTCTGAAATAATTCAACACTTTTCCCTTTAAAGCAAGGTAATGCAGGGAAAAACTAGTTCCGGCAATAATCATAAAAACTATAATTACATATTCAATAAAAGGAGAATTATAATGCGCAATGCTTTGATTCTTTGTAGAGAATCCTCCACTTGCCAGCGTACCGAAAGAATGACAAAGCGAATCGAATAAATTCATTCCACCAAACATAAGAAGCACTGTTTCAACTGCCGTAAATAGAACATAAATAGCCCACAGTCTTTTAGCAGTTTCCTGAACTCTGGGGTGAAGTTTATCTTTACTAGGTCCTGCAACTTCAGCCTGATATAATTGCATTCCGCCAATCCCTAAAAATGGAAGTATTGCAATGGACAGAACAATAATACCCATTCCGCCAATCCAATGAGTCATACTTCTCCAGAATAGCAATCCATGCGGAAGTGCTTCAATGTTATTTAATATTGAGGCTCCGGTTGTTGTAAACCCCGAAACAGTTTCAAAAAATGCATCTGTATATGATGGAATGTATCCCGAAAAGAAAAAAGGAAGTGACCCAAAGACAGCCATTAAAAACCAGCCAAGCGTTACAACTATGTATCCTTCTCTTTTACCAATTTCTTTAATCAGGTTTCGGCGGCTTATTAACCAAAGAACTATTCCAACTAACACCGTTCCAAAACCCGATATTAATAAAACTAAAATATCATCATCACCGTAATAAATTGAGAATGGAATACCTGTGAGCATCAATAGCCCGGTAAGGATAAGTAAGAAGCCTAAAACATTTATAACGAATTTAAAATTCATTATCTGAAAAACTTTTCAACTTTCTTAACAGCATCGGGCAGACAAAATACAACAACCCTGTCATTTGTATTAATGTCTGTATTTCCTGTAGCAATGAATGCATCGTTCCCCCGTACAACACCGCCTATTAAGGCATCTTTCGGAAATCCGAGATCTTTAATAGGTTTTTTTGTTACATCAGAACCGGATTGTGCAATAAATTCAATCACTTCTGCATCAATTCCTTCTAGTGAAGCGTAAGCAACCAATTCACGTTTTCTTATAAAACGGGAAATACTGTTTGCAGCAATAAGTTTTTTATTTATTAATGAATCGAGTCCAATAGTTTGTGTGAGCGGAATGTAATCTGCTTTATCTACCAGAGCTATTGCTTTCTTTACACCAAGATGTTTTGCCATCAGGCAGGAGATAAGATTGGTTTCCGAATCTTCGGTAAGAGCAACAAAGGCATCAACATCAATAATGCCTTCCTGTGCAAGCAGATCAATATCTCTTCCATCGCCGCGGATGATCAGTGTGTCGGGTAACTGATCGGCAAGCTCAAAAGTTTTTTCCTCATCTGACTCAATGATTTTAACGGTCATAGTTTTACTTAATACCGATGCCACTCTTCTGCTTATTTTACCGCCGCCAAGTATCATAATATTATCGAAATTAATATTTTCTTTTCCGGCAAGTTTTAGTATTGAATCAATGCCCTCTGGTTTAGTTGCTATAAATACCTGGTCATTCGGAAGAAATTTATCATTTCCGGCGGGTATAATAGTTCTGAAATTTCTGTAAATGGCTACAATCCTATAATCCAGACTTGGATTGGCTTTTGCAACTTCAATTAATTTTTGATGAATTACAGGAGCACTTTTATCCAACCTTAAACCTATTACGGAAATTTTTCCGTTTTCAAATTCTATAACATCTGTTGCTGCTGTCCGGTTAATCAATCTTACAACTTCCATTGCAGCAAGTTCTTCGGGGTAGATCATGAAGTCAATTCCCATTGCCTGGAAACCAACCGAATTTTCATACTCCATATATTCGGCATTACTAACCCTGGCAATGGTTCTTTTTGCACCGAGTCTTTTACTGATAATAGCAGTTGTTAAATTAACTTCTTCTGAAGAAGTAACTGCAACAATCAAATCTGCCTTTTCAATTTTTGCGTCCTTAAGTACTTTTATTGAGGTAGATGACCCGTTGATAGTAAGAATATCGGTCATTGAATCTGTATATGATAGTCTTTGCTGGTTGGTATCAATTGCAATAATATCGTGAGCTTCACTTGATAACTGTTTTGCAAGGTGGTATCCAACATCGCCCATACCTGCTATTATGATTCTCATTTAAACAATTTCCTTGTTAAAAATAAATACTGAATGAAAATTCATTCTTTTAAATTCAAAAAACAATTGTTTCTCAGAAGTTTTATTAAAATTATACTTTCCAATTTAAAACAAAAACGCCTCAGTAAATGAGGCGTTACAGAAGCATTAATTAAATTAAATGGCTGCAGTTTCCTTAAGAAATAATTTCTGGAATTCTTTAGGATTTCTTTGTTTCCAGTCACCTTTATGATAAGCGTAGCCTGCAACCAGTGGCATAGCAATAGTAGCTTCGCTGTAAACCATTTGTTCATAAGTTGTTTCAACCTTTCCCCAGGAGCTTGCTTCTTTTAAGGTTGAACCGGAAAGAGCACCATCCCTTTCATCTGCAACAGTAATCTGCACGGCATATTTATGCATTTCAGCATCTTCCTGAAGTATATCGGCGGCAACAACAATATCCTGAGTAAAGTTTTTTGGAACTCCTCCACCGATCATAAAAATTCCTGTTACTTTAGAATTTAGTTTGATCTTTGTAAGCTCAAGAAAATCTTTTGCTGCATCCAGCGAAACATGTTTATCCGGGTTATTTGTTTGATGAACCACGAAACCGAATCCAGCCGAACAATCCGAGAATGCAGGTACAAAAATCGGAGCGTTCTTTTTATAGCAAGCCCAGATTACAGAATCGTCAACTTTTGGTCCGCCGTTATCTTCAAGGTATTTTCCAAATTCCCATAAAAGTTCGCGGGATGAATACGGTCTTGGTTCAAGACTGTCGAATATTTTTGCGGTTGTATCATCGCATATTCTTAATTCTTCCTCATCAATGTATGTATCATAAATCCTGTCGATCATAAGTTCACGCATTTCATTATCATCTACAAACTTGGTTCCTTTATAATGCTTGAATCCAAGAGCTTCAAAAAAATCCTGATCAACAATAATAGCACCGGTGGATACAATTGCATCAACCATATTATTCATAACAAGATCGTAAACAACTTTTTTCAATCCTGCACTGAACAAACTTCCTGCAAGTGTAAGAATAATTCCACATTCTTTATCCTGTATCATCATATTATAGATTTGTGCAGCGCGGTTTAAGTCCCTTGCAGAAAAAGCCATATCTTTCATATCATCAACAAGCGGTACAACATTGTGTCGCTTAGTATCTCGTTCTATTTTCTCAAACGGTAACAGATTTGGATCAGCAAAACTTAGCAGACGCAAGCCGATCGGTGTACGGTGCAGGTATACGGTCAAGGTTTCGTCTCAGTAACATGGCCATCGATATCGGCATATCCATTGGCTGGGAACCGACAAGAAATGAAGTAAC
>JAWOIK010000006.1:0-8119 GCA_046484705.1 Ignavibacteriaceae bacterium
AACAGACAAGTATCAGGCTTAATTTGATTAGCAATAAAAATTAAGAGTCTTAAAATTTAATTGTTTATTAAAATATTTGTACTGTTTTGTTACACTGGTGCTCTTAGTGAGAAAATAAGCTAAGAATTAGCCTTAAATTCCATTTTATTTGTACTGTTTTTCTGGCATAACAATCGTTTATAATTACTTTAGAATTCATCAACTAAACTATTTCAGGTAAATTCCAAGTTGCATAGTGATCTAAAAATCAAAACTGATCCTTTCAGAATTAATACGAGCAGAGACTCCATTGCATTAGATATTAATCCGGAAAAAGGAGATGACAGGAAGATATTTTTCGGTATTTTTCTGAGCTTTCTATTTTATCTCACATCGTTTTATATTTTCTATTTTCTTAAAGAAGAAGCGCTCTACTTGTATGGTGACAATTTTAAGATATTTGGAATAATAATTTTTTCACTCACTTTCGGAGCCTTTTTCTCACAGAAATTCAAGATATTAAGTCAAAACAAAAATGAGCGCTCAATAATCCCTATTGTCAATTCATTTATCATCAGTCTGATTTCAATAACTATTTTAGTCTATTCTTTCAAAATCACAAATAATAACTGGGATTATGTACTAATTTCACTTTTTTGCGGGTTAGTATTTGAGGCTTATTATTATCTTTTATTTGACACTAAACGCAAATCAAAGATAAGTTTTGTTGAGTATAAAAAATTATCAGTCAAGTATCTATTAATAGATGGTTTAATACTCACATTTTTCTGTTATTTCGGGATACTGAGACCATTGTTTTCAGTTCAGATTGCAGAAAAGGAACTTGTGTTACTGGGTGTTGTATATATCAGCTGGTTAATTTCTGCGGCTACAACACATAAATTCATACCAACTTTGGTATCCTTCAGCAAGTGGAATGCATTCAAGTTACAGGTCAAGTTTTATTTAAGAATACTTGCTCTTACTGTTATATCCATAATTTTCTTAAATTTAATGTTCGAAACAGCAATTATTTTCATTAATGCATTTGTTGGTTATTCAATAGTATCATCTGTGGTTTCTATGTTTCTCTTTGCCTCTAAAATCGAAAACAAGACCGATGAATCTACGGTGGTTTTTCTCAAAGCATATGAGATGAATGAACAGACCGGATCGTCGTCCAGGGCTAAGAACGGAAATTCAAAGTACAGCTTTAAAAATACAGAGCCGAGCGAATCGGTTGTTAAACAAAAACTGCAATTTGAGTATTTAAAAGACTACGGAGAAGTGTTTTCTGTTCTGGATTCAATGCTTGACCTGGCATCATTTGATACCAGGAAATCACTGATCATCAAATCGGATGAGCCAAACGATGTGCCTATAAAACAACAGCCAGACTCCTATCACTTGCTAGTTAATTTACATGTGCTTAATGATCAGAGAGATTTGAACAATTATATCCTTGATGTAAAAAGAACTTTGGTTAAGGGCGGCGTGTTTGTAGGAGCATTACTCCCGCATCATTACAGGTACAGACGATTTCTAAAGGAACACTCTTTCTGGATGGCTAATACGCTTTATTTCTTTGATTTTATCTGGAAAAGAGTTTTTCCAAAACTTCCAATTGCAAGGGAAATATATTTTACTTTCAGTAAGGAGAAAGATCGCGCACTATCTCTGGCAGAAGGACTGGGAAGATTAGTTTACTGCGGCTTTAAAATAATAGATCTCGCTGCAGTGGATGATGTAGTTTATTTTGCCGTGGTGAAAAACGGCGGTTTTCAACCTGTTAAAAAGTTCTTTTATAGCCCTATTTTTAAAATGCAGAGATTGGGTAAAGACGGAAAGCCCATATTCGTATACAAGCTTCGAACAATGTATCCTTACTCTGAGTTTATACAGGATTTTGTTTATAGTCATAACAAACTTGACACAGGCGGGAAGTTTAAAGATGATTTCAGAGTTCCTGTTTGGGGTAAGCTATTCAGAAAGTTATGGATCGACGAACTGCCAATGCTTATTAATTGGGCAAAACGTGATCTGAAGTTCGTTGGCGTAAGACCGATAAGCAATCATTACCTGAGCTTATACTCCAGGGAACATCAGGAGAGAAGGAAGAAATTTAAGCCAGGCTTAATACCACCATTTTATGCAGATATGCCCGAAACTCTTGAAGAAATTGAATATTCGGAGAAAAGATATTTGGACAGCTACGAAAAAAATCCTTACAAGACAGATGTAAAATATTTCTTTAAAGCAGTAAAGAATATTTTAATTGATAGAAAAAGAAGCGCCTGATTAATTTTTAATTTAACCTCTTAACCTTACAATCTAGGATTCTAATCTTCCCTAATTATTAAAACCCGCCTGTTTGTACTTCTGCCCTCTTCAGTATTGTTATTTGCAATCGGGGAAGTATTACCCAAGCCTTCAAATGTTAGTCGATCTGCCGATATACCCTGTTCGGTTAAATAATCGTATATGGCTTTTGCCCTGTCGTAAGATAGTTTTTTTTGGAAGTTCTCAGAACCCTGATTATCGGTATAACTTTCAACTTTCCATTTACTTTCCGACTGTTCCAGAAGATACTTAACAATTTCACCCAATAAAAATTTTGCTGACTCGTCAATACTTGAAGTATTAGATTCAAAGGTATCATCACATCTTAGGATGAATTGATTAAAAATTTCTTCGGATACTGTCGTTTTTTCTTCTGAAGCTTCTCCTGTATCATGTGATAGCTCCTTCTGCTCTGTAGTAACAGATTTTTCTTTTATCAACATTATTCGTCGATTAAGCTGCCGACCTTCTGCGGTACTATTATCACCGATCGGGAAATTATCTCCCAAACCGTAAATTCTTAATCTGGAAACTTCAACTCCTTTGCTCATAATATAATCATACAATGCATGGGCACGATCCTGAGAGAGTTTTTTGATCATTGCGGATTGCCCCTGATTATCCATATGTCCCTCAATACGCCAGCGTGAGTTACTCTCATTACTTAATATTTCAATGATCCTATCTAGTTCGGGATAAATTTCAGGTTTAATTAAAGCTGAACCATTTCTGAATATTTCATCAGCGGGTAGAAGAATTTCATTAACATCTATTTGTGCAATTGAATTATTAATTATTTCTTGAAGCGTTCGTCCGGGAAGAACAGAGCCGGCTTGTTTCTGTATGAAATCTGTAATGATCTGATTATCTGATTCATCGATGGTTTCAATATTTGAATTTTCTTCAGATATGGATTGAATTTCACTATCAATCTGAGAATGCTGTTTATCATCACTCATTAGCGAGTAAGAAATTCCGACAAGAACATTTAAATAAGAATCCTTACGTATCGCTGCTGATACATCATCAAGATAATCTGTAACGGGAAAGGCGTAGTTGGCTGCAAGTGATAAACCTATTCTCTCATTAATTCTGAATTCAAAACCTGCTTCAGGAATAAATGTAAAAAAGTCTTTATTGTATAAACCTTGCTGATAACCAAGCGCATCATTACCATTATTATCTTTTGGATTAAAAGTATTATAAGTAAAGCCTATTCGCACAAACGAAGAAAAACGATCAGAAAAAAGATAATTGTAATCAGCAAAGAAGCCGGGTGAATGAATAACGGTTGAGAATGAGGGGGGTAAGTCCCGTAGCAGTCCAGCTTTAGTTACAATTATAGCTCTATTGTCCTCTCCCATTATCTGCTGATATCCAAATTGAAATCCTAAACTTATCCTATGATTAATATGAGGATAAAAGAAATATTTCAAACTTCCCCTGAAAGCTGGTCCAATCTTTTGTTTGTAATAATCTGTATAACCAATGCTTATTCCGCCTTCAAGAGAAAGTAATAAGTTTTGATTTGCTATTCTTTGTTCAGATTGTGCAAGTAAAAAAATATTGCATACAAGAATAAATGTTATGGAATGAACAAATTTCATTTTATCAGGTAAATATTTAAATCAGTTTATGACCTTTTAAAATTATAGATTTAATTGATTACAAATAAGCCCAAAAGGAATAATTTTCAATAATTTGATGAGTTATAATGGAAGTAATTCGATCAAATTTCTTCAGTTAAACCCAAACAATTCAAATTTAACGGATGATTTTTACATGAAAGTAAAATAGATTGTGATTAAAAAAAAAGTAGTTGATTAAGTTTAAGTATGCTATAAGTGGATTGGTTATTTGGAGTAAAACTTGTCTCAGCGGCGGGAAATATGGAAGGAATCAATCCTGCAATAGGAGTAATATGAAAAACAGTCTAAAATTTTTTTAATGGATAAAAATGTGGATGAGAAGTTTAAAATCTTTATTTAAGAATTCTCTGTTTAAGATATATGTTCTGGATTAATGGAATGGCACATTTTAGTAAAAACAATATTTAAATATTCGGGAAGCCCGAACGATTAAATAATAGTTCTAGTAAATAATATCATTATTTGCTAAGAAAAAATATAATTCCCATAACAGCAGTAAAAAAATAAATATATGCAAGCACCGTTCCCATTATTCCACTTTTAAGTGAATCGGTACTTTTTATTTTGACTTCTGCATAATCTACAAAATTGCTGCTTTTAGAATAGTTAATATCATCACCAAATATTAGCTTTGCTTTTGTACTCATAACGTCTCCTTTTGCTTTAACAAATTGACTTAAAATTTTATGCCAATAAAAGATTGTTTATTAAATTAGAAAAATAGAAGGATGCAGGAAAAATGAGGCATTCTTACAGGTAGAGATTTCCCTCAAAGAAAAAGTTTACGGAACCTGATGTGATCTTAGAGTGTTAAACATTATTATTCTCGAGTTTCAAGAACTGATTTGTATTGATGAAAGCAGTAACACATTTTTTCTATGAAAAATCAAGAGATTTAAATAATTTAAGCTTATAATTTTTAGTTTTGCAAAATCAAGATGGTTTAGCAAATCTTCCCAATGCCTGAGATATCTGAAATGAAAAATAGTCTTGAGAAAATAAAACAAGCCAATCTTCTGTCTATTGCAGAAGTCGGAATTTATTCTTCAAGCTCAATAATGAGTTGGACTGATGGTACTATAATTTTGAAAGAATTATTTTGATCGAAGTTAATTTGGCAGAACCTCAAATTCCAGCTAACAATTATAAATCTGTAAATTCAACTAAGGTTGAAAAATTAACAGCAGTATGGGCTTTAAGTGAATCCACTCTCGGCGGCATTTTGCATGCACTAAAATTTCCTTTCCGCGGAATGATAATTTCAAGTGTTGCTGTTATACTTATTTGTATGATATCCGGTTTTTCAAAATTCCGCGGACAGATAATTAAATCTACTTTTATTGTTATTTTAATTAAGGCAGCTATTAGCCCTCACACACCTCTAACAGCTTATCTTTCAGTATTCACCCAGGGATTGCTTGGCGAATTGTTTTTCCTGTCTAAGAAAATAAAATGGCTTTCCGCTTTACTGCTGGGAATTACGGTAGCTATATTAAATGGATTTCAGAAAGTACTAGTACTAACTATTATTTATGGTACAACTTTATGGAAGACGATTGATGATTTTCTGATTTACATTATTGAGGAATGGTTATCAATTTCAATAAACCTTCCTGTAAATTTCAGCTACCTTATAATAGGACTATATATTGGCATTCACCTGATTGCAGGAATAATTACTGGTATATTGGCTTACCGGATTCAAAAATCTGTTCAGGAAAAACTAGATATGAACGAAATTATGATTCCTTTGTCGATTTCCGGTAACTTGGAAAATAATTTTAAAACAAAGAAAAAGAGAGGATGGATCAAACCCTCTGCCCTGATAATTTTTATTTTATCACTAGTATTAATACTGATCAGCTATCTTTACCCTGAAACCGGAAGGTTTGATATAACAGCCATAGTCATAATGATAGCCAGATCTGTAATGATAATTACTGTCTGGTTTTATTTTATTGCACCAAGAGTAAAATCATTAATAAGTAAATACCTGGTAAGTAAAAAAAGCGGATATGCAAAAGAAGCTGAATCAATTATCTCAACTCTGCCGATGATCAGACTTATAATAAGTTCCGCCTGGAAATACTCGGCTACTTACAAGGGTATGAAGCGTATAAGATATTTTATTACTAGTGCACTGGTAAACTTATTACATTCAACAGAGTAACCAGAATTAAATTCCGGACATTATATTCCAAGCACAATTCTGAAAGATTCGCGCAGATGTTAAGTGTAAAATACTTGTTACTAAAAATGTTTTAAGGGTTATTATATTTTTTAATGAGATATATAGTTGATTTAATAACAAGGACTGTTAATAAGGAACCCAGAAAATTTGCAAGCCAGTCTAAAATGTTTGCAGTCCGACTCATCATATAATACTGACGCAGTTCATCTAACATCCCGAATACAGATACGAGCAGAACCGTAAAAATTGCGGGGTACTTTTTTAATATCGAGATACTATTTTGAAAATAGAGGGCGAAGTAAAGAATAAAGCTCAATATACCATATGCAATGAAATGAAGAAATTTATCGATCGGGTTTGACAAAATGATTTCACCGGGAACAATTGAAGGTAGAATCAGTATTATAAAACTATATACAATAAGCACTGAGTAAAGCAGAAATACACGATATTTATTTAATTTATTATACATTTTTTCAATATTTTTAATCAATTAGTTTAAGCTATGACTATTTTAGAAGCAAGACTGTTAAGATAACAGTTTAAATTGGAAATATTATAAATCTTTTATTCAGACCTCCTTAATAAAAAAGTAAGAAGTTATCCACAGCATTCTATCAATTGAAGTTAAAAACGGATTGACTTATCTTAAAAACAACAATTATTTTTATTTTTACTGAATACAAAATATGATATTTATTAATAGACTAACTCTTTTCTTGTTATATCTGACATTAATTTTAAACTTCAACTTAAATGCACAGCAAGCATTAAGCCCGTTAGAAGGCGTCAGGGCTGAATTTGATAAATGCGGTTTTTATTTTGATGATGAACTGAACTTATATGATAAATCAATCAACAATTGGGGATATAGTTATGACAGTCTGCTAACCGACCTGGACGATTGGAGAGAAAGTCCATTTGTAAAAATTAATTCAATTGGTCTGAGTGTACAAGGTAGACCATTATGGAGAATGACTATCAGTGATGATCCCGAAAGTCCTGGAGATAAACGTACAATACATATTCACGCCAGAACACACCCTCAGGAAACGGAAGGCTTCTGGGTAACTAAAGAAATGATAAATATTCTTTTATCCCAATCTGCCCTTGCCCAGGAATTACGAAATAAATATGTGTATTACATTATACCAATGTTTAATCCGGATGGTGTGGAATTAAATCTTCCAAGAAGAAATGCAAATAATGTTGATCTTGAAAGCAACTGGAATACCTTTCCGCACCAACCAGAAGTTCAGGCACTTAAAGCACATTTCATAAGTTTAATGGAATCAGACAATCCAATTGAGGTGATGCTTAATATGCATTCATCATCATTGTGCAAAAGATATTTTGTTTATCATGATTCTGTTGGAACCTCATCTGCTTTTGCTTTATTACAGCAGGATTTTATTAATGGTATTAGATATTATTTCCCAAATGGCATTGAGCCTTGGAATTATTTTGTAAGCTGGACAAGCGGAACTCCCCTTCAATACCCGGAAAGCTGGTTCTGGACAAATCATAGTGAAAATGTTATGGCGCTTACTTATGAAGATATGTATCAATGCGCAGGTACAGGAAATTTTGATATTACTGCAAATGCACTTTTGATGGGTGTAAAAGATTATATGGAAAGCCTAACGGATGTTAAGGTATTTACGGACAATTCTCCCGGGCAGTTTGGATTATTTCAAAATTACCCGAATCCGTTTAATCCGGTTACAACTATTCGTTATCAGTTAAATGTAAACAGCAATGTGAATATTAAAATTTATGATGTACTTGGAAAGGAAATTGCAGCTTTAGTCGATGAAGAAAAACCGGCAGGCGTTTATGAAGTCCAATTCAATCCGGAAGATATCAGCTCCGGAATTTATTTTTATACAATAAATTCAGATGATATTTACCAGACCAGAAAAATGATTTATCAAAAGTAAATATTAGCGGATTAGTAAGA
>JAWOIK010000018.1:0-6141 GCA_046484705.1 Ignavibacteriaceae bacterium
ATATCTTCAGAAGCTGAATTACCGGCAAATCTTGAAGAATATAAATTAAAAGTAAATCCTGCTGATTTACATTCAGTGTTAGCTGGTGCATATTTATATATTGGTGAAGGATCTACTACTGCATCTGAATGTTCTGTTTTAGGAATACCCAATATATATGTTAACTCTCTCACCGTCGGTTATTGCAGAGAACAAGCTGAGAAATATGGTTTATGTTTCCACTTAAGGGATGATAGTGAAATAATAAAATTGATAGAAGAACTTTTGAATAAAGAAAATTTAAAAGCTGACTGGAAGATTAAACAGGAAAAAATGCTCAAAGATAAAATTGATGTAACAGTTTTTATGGTTTGGTTTATAGAAAATTATCCTCAAAGTTTTGAAGTAATGAAGAAAAATCCGGATTATCAATTTAATTTCAAATAACATATGCAAATACTACCATATCAATATAAAGCGAACAAAGTATGTACTCGTTGTTTAATGGATGATACAGTTAAAGGGATCTCGTTTGACGAAAACAGTGAATGTACTTTTTGTAAAATTCATGATGAATTGGAAAAAAAGTTTCCATTAAATGAAGAAACCCCGAAAAGACTTCAGTCTTTAGTTGATAAAATAAAGCAAGACGGTAAGGGTAAAAAATATGATTGTATACTCGGCGTAAGCGGAGGCAGAGACAGCACATACACCTTATATAATGCAGTTAAACTTGGTTTAAGACCTTTAGCCGTTCATTTCGATAATGGATGGAACTCAGAAATTGCCGTTCAAAACATTAAAAATGCCACAAAGATACTCGGAGTGGATCTTCACACGCATGTTGCGGATTGGGAAGAGTTCAAAGATCTTCAAAGATCGTTTCTATTTGCTTCTGTTCCGGATGCTGAAGTGCCAACTGATTGGGTTATCTTCTCTGTTCTTTTTGATGAAGCTGCCCGCTACAATGTGAAATACATAATCCACGGTCATTCATTCCGTACTGAAGGAACTACACCAATTACCTGGACTTATATGGATGGAAAGTATATTCATGATGTTCAGAGAAGATTCGGCAAGCTTAGGTTAAAAAGTTTCCCGAATATGTCGATGAGCAGGTATGCTTATTATTCTCTCATAAAAAAAATTCAACAATTAAGAATTCTTTATTACATACCTTACAACGAAAAAGAGGTTTTCCGAATAATAGAAAATGAACTGTCTTGGAAGAATTACGGAGATAAACACCACGAGTCAAAATACACTGCTTTTTTCCAGGCATATATACTCACAAGGAAATTTAATATTGATAAACGAAAACTTCACTACTCCGCTAAAGTTAGAAATGGTCAGCTTACAAGAGAAGAAGCGCTTGAAGTAATAAAAAAAGATCCCTACACTGGCGGAATGGATTCATTGGATTACTGTTTAAAGAAACTTGATTTATCCTATGAGGATTTTGACAAAATAATGGCTAATTCACCTAAATCTTTCAGAGATTATAATTCCTACTATTCACTAGTCATGGCACTTAAAAAACCCATCAGTTGGGGAAACAGAGTTGGAATTGTACCTGATACTGTATATAAGAAATATTTTAGTTTTGATATTTAATATTGTAAGCACATAGATAAAATTCAGGTCATCCATCCATCCCATCCTTTTTTTCTCAACAAAGCTATAAGCAATAAGTCTGCAGATAAACACTCCATTTGCAATTCCGGTTGCGTTGAAGGTAACATCATAAAGTCCGGCAGATTTTTCGTCATCCACCAGTGTAATTATTTCATTACCCAGGATATCATATACTATTAAGATTATCTGTGTATTGTTATTTCCGGGAGCCGGTGACGAGAAATCTATGAACGTCTTTAGATTTCTCTCTTCGTTCGAAATGACAATTCATCTTTGATTCAAATTTTCAGAAGCCCCAGCGGACAGGGCAAGCCCTGTCCCTACATTGGGATGGTATAGTTTTTTTGGAGCAGTAAGATAATCGTATACTGTTTTCTATCGCAGCAGCACCATCTTCTTAGTCTCAACCTGATTTTCGGCAATTAACCTGTACACATACACACCGCTTGCAAGTCCTGTTGCATCAAATCTCACCTCATATCTGCCTGCAGCTTTTTCCTCATCGACAAGTGATGCAACCTCATTACCAAGTATATCATAAACTGCCAATTTTACGTTACCATTAACGCTTAACTGATAACTGATAACTGTACTCGGATTGAACGGATTCGGATAGTTCTGCATCAATGCAAAATTTTCCGGTATAGGATTTTCATTGGTTCCCGTAGCATTGGTTACATTATCTCCGCCGAACGCTTCTACTTCCCATAGACTAGATGTATTCCCCTGGTTGCTTTGTATCATTACAAGTCTCAAATATCTTGTCTCAACAGGTTCAAATTTGAGTTCTGTCCATTCAGTGTACTCAGACCATACTTCTTCAACTGCAGGTACCCAGTTTAATGAATCATTTGAAATATAGACAGAATATTGATATATCCTGCCTGCTTCCCATTTATAAAATGATGTTCTTAAACTGTCCAATGTGAATCCCTCGCCGAGATCATAATCAATATCCGAAGGCATTGAAGTTCCGCTTTGCCATCTGGATGTAGAGGTAGTCATACCCTGTCCGTCTATGGTTTTCTCGGGCGTCAGGTCCTGGAACCAGGAGGGTGAGTTTGCAATCTCAATATCTCTTTTTGTATTTCCCTTACCCTTTTTTGGTGTTCTGTATAAGTGTGAACCCGGATTCGGTGCTATATAATTACCCGCTCTGTCTTTAACATTGACTATAGTAAGTGTGTATTGTGTATCATCACTATGCTTTGATGTTTTAAGAACAACTCCCATTGTATCTGGCAATAACTGAACGGTAATGATATTTATATTTAATGAACTGCTGTAATTGTTTTTATTTGTAACTGAAGCAGCATCCATCTTGTTTGAAAATTTTAATGTAAGTGTTTGTGTGTTGTTCACAATAATTTCGGTTAAATTAGTCAATGCAGGGGGTGCCTCGCAATAATACTCAGCCGGATTATTCGTTGGAGATATTAAATTTCCGGCAGGATCAAATATATTCTGTATTAATATATTATAAGAACTGCCTGCAGTATGTACTGTTGTTTTTATTGTTGCCTGAGTATTATTATTCGATAAGGTTACATTTAAAACCGATACCCCATTATTAATTACATAGTTGAGTTTGTTTAAGGCTGATGTGCTTTCTAAAGATTCCGAAAAAATTAACTCAAGCGTTGTAGGATCAGTAAGGTTTGCATTCAATAATACCGGCGCTGTATTGTCATTAATAATTTTTGTTTCCAGGTTAGTAAAATTTCCTGAAGTCCATAAAGTTGTATTGTCTGCATCATAAATTCCCCAATAGGTACTTGCGGTTAACCATTTAAGACTTACAGAATCCGATCCGTTAACCAAATTGAAGTAAATAGTGGCTACATCCGTCCATCCGCTGCTGCCTGACACAACTGTTCCGTTATTGCTGTTGCTGTAAGGCAGATCGATATTCAACCACACCATATTATCTGCAGGTTTGGTGATAGTTGCTAAATTATAATTTCCACCACTGAAATTGTGAAATAAATAATCTGTATTGAGTTGGGGTAAGTCTGGAATATTGATCAGTGATTTGTCAAATCCTAAAACTAAAGTTGCGCCGCCCATATCATCGGAACCGGTGTTTGTGTTGATCTGAAGAAGAACAGATATTCTGGAGTTTTCAACCCCTGTTATAAGAAATCTTCCGTTTACATTTGCAGCATTAACAGAAGTTGTAATAAAGAACAAAAGCATCCCGAGGTGCACGATGAGCATTTTCATGGTAACTATACCTTTCATATAAGTACTTTGTGTTTAACATCGTGTCTGCCCGTTGCGATTAATGATCATTCAAATCTTCCCATCTGAATCCGTTAGTTTTGCATAGCTATCCGGTTCAAAAATGCTTTTATGTTTCCTTGTACCCGCCAGTTATCACCAATTTCGAAGTTCAGAGTTCAAGGTCCGTGGTTCGAGGTTCGAGGTTCGAGGTTCAGAGTTCGAGGTTCGATACTCAATGATCTATCTTTGAGAATGATTATCTCAGCAGGACCATCTTCTTTGTTTCATTGTAGTCTGCGCTCTCAACTCTGTAGATATAGATACCTGAAGCAAGTCCCGAAGCATCAAAGGTAAACTCGTGTGTTCCCGCACTGAATTCGGCATTAGCTAATTCCTTGATCGCTTCTCCAAGTATATTATAAACGACTAATTTCATTTCAGTTGTGTGAGGCAGCCTTACAACTATTTTTGTAGAAGGATTAAACGGATTAGGATAGTTCTGAGCCAGTTCAAAATTCAAAGGTCCGGTATGAACTTCGACTATATCCGAATAATTGAAAGTACCATCAAAATCAATCATCTTAAGTCTGTATTTTACTACAGGGGACGAATGCGGTGTTTCATCTGTAAAACTGTATTCTGCAAGCGTGTTTGAATTACCCATACTTTCAACAAAGCCTATCTTCTCCCATTCATCCTGACTTTTGACATTTGACTTTTGACTTTTTTCAATTTCAAATCCCTGGTTGTTTACGGATGTAAAGGTAGTCCAGCGAAGATGTACAAAATTATTCTCAATAAGTGATGCAGTGAATGAACTCAGTTCAACCGGAACCGGGAAGTTTATCTGGTTTTCAAAATCACCGTTATTCCATAAAGTTAAATTATCCTGATCGTATATTCCCCAAAAAGGGCTTTCTGCAATCCAGAAGAAACTTGCTGATGCGGCAGAGTCAATTACATCCAAGTAAATAGTTGCAACATCTGTCCATCCTGAAGTGTCAGATACAAATGTTCCGTTATTGCTGTTGTTAAAAGGCAGATCGATATTAACCCATATTCTGCCAGTCATTGGTTTTGTTACAGTTCCAACGGAATAATTATTACCGCAAAAATTATGAAAGAAGTAATCGGTATCTTTAACCGGATCGGTAGTGAAGCCGGTTACGGTGGTATCATATCCCAGCACTATTGTTGCCCCGCCCATTGCATTGGTGCCTGAATTTGTATTTATCTGAATAAGAATGGAAATTTTTGAACTGTCGGTATTTGTAACAATAAACCGACCGTTAACAGTCGCTGCTGAAACTGTGGAAAGAAAAAATAGTATTGCTGCCCCTATAATCGAACCGTGAAATTTCAATATGTATGTACCTTTCGTGAAAGAGCTTTTAGAGATTAACTGTATGTACCGGGTGAGCCCAGGCTCTTTGTTTATCTTTATTCAATTATTTCTTAGCTTACCCAACTTTTCCGTGCCTAGACATTGATTTCAGCGTGTCAAATTGATATTATTATTTTTCATTGTAAATCCGAGAAAGTTAAATAACTTTACTATTTTTAGCATTTGCTAACTACTAGATAATTATCAATTTGAGTGCCTGAGAATAACACACTGTTTTCTTTTGAAACGGATGATTTTTTAATAATGAATGAAATAAGTACATGTAAATATTGCAAAAAGCACTTATTTTTGAGAAAGGTAAGATATATTAACAAAATTTCTATTTTTTTAATCTATTAGTAAAATTTTATTATACAATTTCCTGGGAAGAAAAATAGAAAATTATTTTATTATTTATCAAGTAAATATTCAGTACCGTAAAGAATACTTACGTATTTTAATATTTTAATCGGGTAGAAATTTCCGGATGTTTTTATCAGTAGTTAGATGTTGTACTAAGGAGAAATTTTGTGAGAGTGGAGAAATGATTAATAATGAATCAATACCTGGAATCCTATACTAAGTGAGGGTCATCCATTTGAGCGCGAAGACGATTATAGCGCCAACGACTCCAAAAACCTGAAGGGAAAGCCGGCTGATTTCATCGAGGGAGCCATCATTTATCCAGAGTTCGGCTGGGTGATAGGAAATCCCTACGCGTCTCCCGTGACTGGCTTCGACCCACAGACAGGGGCGGTCCGCTTCCAGAACAGAACCGGCGGCAACACCGCTGGTGGCCCTGGTAGCATCATTACCCGGTACATGCGTTACTACCTTGAGGACAAGCCTCATTACCTCGATGACCCTGATGGCGAGTTCTGGTTCGACAAGAAAGGAGAGGGCGGCATCCTCTACCTGCG
>JAWOIK010000116.1:0-21878 GCA_046484705.1 Ignavibacteriaceae bacterium
ATGATAGAATTTTTAAAAGAAAAGACAGCAAAGTTTCTGTTAAACCAGAAATTAAAGCACAGCGGCATTGATGAAATTTCCTTTGCAGCAGTATTTAAAAGATCATTTTCTTTTTTGGTTATGCTTCCGGATGATGAAAATGATTTTCACGCATCACTTAGTGTATTAAGATTTCTGGATGATAATAAGAAAAGTTTTAAGGTGCTTACAAGAGATTACCGTGTAAGTCTGCTTCCACAAATTTTCCGGACAAGAGTTATTGAGGTAGAAATAGCTCATCTGACTAAACTAGATCTTCCGAATCACAAGCTTACTTCAAAACTTGAAAGTATCAGGTTTGATGCGGTAATAGATTGCAACCGGAATGAAAATTTATTTGCAGTTTATATTTTACAATCAATTCCGTCTAAAGTAAGAATTGGTTTTCAGCGTAGGGGGAGTGACAGATATTATAATTTGCAGATTGTTAATAACGAAGAAAAAGCTGAAAACTCTTATAATAATTTTCTAAATTGTCTTAAAATGTTTTAAGGATTCTTTATGAACTTCGAAACGAAAAAAATCGGCGATGTTACTGTTTTCCGGCTTAACGAAAAAAGATTGGATACTAATATATCCGGGCTGCTTAAAGGGGAGTTTACAATGCTTCTGAAAGCCGAAGGTGTTAATAAGTTAGTAATAGACCTAAGCGAAGTTGAGAGTTGCGACTCTTCCGGACTGAGTGCGATTCTTGTTGCAAACAGAATCCTTTCATCCAATGCAGGGCAGATCAGGCTTTCTGCACCCTCAGAAAAAGTTTATTCATTAATAAAAATTACTCAGCTCGACAGAGTTTTGCCTGTTACACTAACTGTTGACGAGGCGTTAGAACAGCTAAAAGGAGTATAACGTTTGGGAGCTGCTGATCTTGATTATATTATCATAGCAGCATACTTAGTCGGGGTGGCAATTTTTGGAATTGTCTCCGGCGGAAAGCAAAAATCAATTCATGATTATTTCGCAGGCTCCCAGAAAATTCCCTGGTGGGCAGTTTGTTTTTCAATTGTTGCCGCTGAGACGAGTGCTTTAACTTTTATTTCAATTCCCGGACTCGCTTATATTGCCAATCTTAATTTTCTCCAGGTTACCATTGGATATCTACTGGGAAGAATTGTTGTTGCAGCGGTTCTTCTTCCCCAATACAGCAAAGGAAATTTAAAAACAGCATACACTTTTCTTGAAACACGGTTCGGCGGTAAAACCAGGTCATTTGCTTCTGTTGTTTTTATTTTTACCCGAACTGCTGCAGATGGCGTAAGATTATTCGCAACCGCTATTCCAATTTATCTTATGCTAAGTATAGATCCGATGATTGCAATAATTATTGTTGCATTAGTTTCGCTTGCATACACCTATACAGGCGGAATAAAAGGTATAATATGGGTTGATGTTATTCAAATGTCGGTTTATCTAGGTGGAGCGGTTATTGCCGGATTTTTTATTATATCAAATTTACCTGAGTCGTTATCATCAACACTCAGCAATACAACAATAATTGAAAAGTTAAGTGTTATAAATTTAGGATTTGATAAAGGTATTTCCGGTTTCTTAACCGATCCATATACACTAATTGGCGGACTGATCGGAGGAGCATTTTTATCGATGGCATCTCATGGTACCGACCAGTTAGTTGTTCAAAGGCTGCTTGCTATTAAAGATTTAAGAGGAAGTCAGAAAGCAATTATTGGAAGCGGGGTAATTGTAATTATGCAATTTGCTGTTTTTTTATTCCTTGGTGTTTTGCTTTATGCTTATTACGGACCAATTGACATTCGTTCAGATGAAATATTTCCGAAATTTATTATAGAAGTTTTACCAATCGGGCTGACCGGAGTGATTATAGCTGCACTGCTTGCCGCAGCAATGTCAACCCTTGCCGGATCAATGAGTTCGCTTTCTTCATCACTGATGATGGATCTGTATCTTCCTCTAACAAAGAAAGATCTTAATGATCAGCAGAAACTTCGCATATCGAGACTGTTTACTATATTATTTGGATTTATGTTAATATTATCAGCATTCTTCTTTAAGGAGAGTTCACAGGCAGTTGTAGAAATTGCATTAAGTATTGCCTCCTTTACATACGGGGGGCTGCTTGGTACTTTTCTACTTGGAATCATTTTTAAAAATTCCAAACAGGAAGATGCACTTGCAGGGTTCGTTGCAGGAATTTTTATAATGATAACTGTTATCTCACTTAAATTGGTTGCGTGGACCTGGTTTACTTTTGTCGGAGTGCTTGCTACTTTAATTGTCGGCGGATTGCTTTCCAGGTATAATGAAAGTAATGAATAGCTTATAATTTTTAGATAAAACTTTTTTATTTTACTTTATACTAATACGTTTTGGATCGTATGATCAAACATGTTCATACGTATTCTATCAAACACAATATTGAAATTCTTTAAAGACATATTAAATAGAATAAGAAATTACATTAACCGTATAAATTTTGAATTTATAACCGGAAAAAATTCTCTTGATGATATTTACGGTGACAGTAAACCTTTTTTATTCAAAAAAAGCGGACAGATATTTTTACTTGTAACCGCTGTTGTTATTGGTGTTCTTGGTGCTTACGGTGCAATTCTGTTCAGATATTTATACAAACTTTCTTACCATCTCTTCTTTTCTACTGATAGTTATGAAACTGCAATACTTTATCAGATACCATGGTGGATAAGATTAATTGTTCCGGTTATTGGCGGACTGTTAATCGGTTTAATAATAACAAGGATTGCACCGGAGGTGAAAGGCTCAGGTGTACCGGAAGTGATGGAAGCTTTTGCCACTAAGGGTGGTGTAATTCGTTTCAGGGTCTTTATTGCCAAGGCAATCACATCTGCAATAACTCTTGGTTCAGGTGGTTCCGCCGGCAGGGAGGGTCCTATTGTTCATATCGGGGCAGCGATCGGTTCGGCTATTGGTCAGGTACTAAAAGTGAACACAAGGCAGTTGAGAACATTTCTTGCCTGCGGTGCCGCAGCCGGAATTTCAGCAACGTTTAATGCACCAATTGCAGGTGCAATATTTGCAATTGAAATTATAGTTGCGGATATGCGCGTTGTTAATATGCCGCCGATTATAATTTCATCTGTAGTTGCCACAGTTGTTTCAAGGTATTATCTTGGTGACTATCCTGCGTTCATAGTACCTGCATATGATATGCTTGATGCAAGGGAACTTCTGTTGTATGCCGGACTCGGTGTTGCTGCAGGATTTGTTTCTGTTGCTTTTATCAGGATGTTCCTGAATACCAGAAAATATTTTGAAACTGCAAAATTACCGACATGGCTTAAACCCGCAATAGGTGGATTAGCAGTAGGAGTAATCGGGATTTTTCTGCCGCAGGTGTTTGGTGTCGGGTATGAAACCATTAACGATGCAATATGGAATAATTTAGAGCTTAAGATTCTATTAATTCTACTCATTGCTAAAATGATTGCCACGTCATTCACTCTTGGTTCGGGGGGTTCAGGAGGCGTCTTTGGTCCTTCACTTTATTTTGGTGCACTTCTTGGTGCCTCCTGGGGAATTATAGCTAATACATTTTTCCCCGAGTGGACGGCATCTCCGGGTGCTTATGCTTTAGTTGGAATGGGTGCAATGCTTTCCGGAGTTACTCACATGCCAATCACAGCTATACTGATGATATTTGAATTCACTAATAATTACCTTATCATACCACCGTTGATGATTGCAAGTATAATCTCTGTATTATTATCAAACCAGATTGCAAAAAAATCTATTGAATCTGCTGTTCTTGAAAGTAAAGGAATTAATATTCATGACAAAAGGGAGGTAAATTTACTACGATCAATCCTGGTAAACACTGTTATGGAAGCTGATCCCGTTTTAATAAAACGTACGGCGCCGTTTTCAGAAGTCATTACCAGTTTATTAAGCGGTAAAAGCCACTTTGCAATTGTTGTTGATGATGCCGATTCATATACCGGTACAATTGAACTGAATGATATTCGGGAGCTTCTGGTAGATACCGAAACAGTTTCAACCACACTAATTGCAAACGATGTTGTTAATTCAGACATTCCGTTTATTCTCCCCGAAGATAATCTTGATCTTGTTATGCACATATTTGGAAGAGTGGATAAAGACCATATTGCTGTATGCAATAATGCATATGAAAAAAAGGTAATAGGTGTTGTAACAAAAAGTGCTGTTATAAATGCTTATAATATGAGAATATTCCAGGAGGATCTTACTGGCGGATTCAGCTCGTTATTCGACTCTGCAGAAGACTCTCGCTCAATTGAGGTACTAGGCGGAATGCACATCTGCGAAATTGAAGTACCGGTTTCCTGGGTTGGAAAATCAATTCATGAGATTGATATCAGAAAGAAATATGAACTTGAAATATTAGTTGTGCATCATCCCGGCAGCAGTTCAGAGGATAAAAGTAATCGTCCCGGTGAATTTCCTTCACCCGGGCTTATACTTCAACCCGGCGACAGAATGCTGGTTCTTGGTAAACCGGAAACCGTTGAGAAAATTAAAAGAGCTTAGTAAAACAAAACGGGCTACTAAGTTTATTTTTTTGTGATTTGAGTTTAGAAATATAGAGTTAAGTTTATTGCAGATTAACTTATAACGGAGATTCCTTTGCAACAGATAGACTACTTCATTCTTATACTTTATTTCATCATCTCTATTACTATTGCAATATTCTATTCCAGACGTGCAGGTAAAAGTACAAATGAGTTTTTTCTTTCGGGAAGAAATCTGCCCTGGTATCTTGCCGGGCTTTCAATGGTTGCAACAACGTTTGCTGCCGATACACCTCTCGCCGTTACAGAACTTGTATCGAAAAACGGTATTGCCGGTAACTGGATCTGGTGGAATTTTGCCTTCGGTGGAATGTTAACGGTTTTCTTTTTTGCAAAGCTCTGGCGTCGTGCAGGTATTATGACAGAAGTAGAGTTTGCAGAGTTTCGCTACTCCGGAAAACCCGCTAGGTTTTTAAGAGGATTCCGTGCACTATATCTTGGTCTGCTTATGAATGTTATCATAATGGGCTGGGTTAATAAAGCGATGGCAACAATTATACATGGCATTTTTGGTGTGCCGGAATCTGAAGTATTACTTTATGTATTTCTTTGTATGCTACTAGTTGCTGTTTATTCTGCTCTCTCCGGATTGTGGGGCGTTGTTGTTACAGATGCTTTCCAGTTTGTAATTGCAATGGTTGGATGTATAATTCTTGCAATACTTGTTCTTAATTCCCCGCAGGTAGGAGGAATGCAGGGCTTACAAAACAGTTTGCCAAATTTTGCATTCGATTTTTTTCCGGAAGTTAATTCTGTTGGAGAAGCAACCGGGGCATTTGCACTTACCATCTCATCATTCCTGGCATACATTGGAATCATATGGTGGGCATCCTGGTATCCCGGTGCCGAGCCTGGCGGTGGCGGTTATGTTGCACAAAGAATGATGTCTGCCAAAAATGAAAAGCATTCCCTGTTTGCAACATTATTTTTCCAGGTGGCACATTACGCAATCAGACCCTGGCCATGGATTATAGTTGGTTTATGTACATTAGTTTTGTATCCTGAACTTCAGGGCGGCAACACCGGTTTAGGTTTTATCTATGCGATAAATGATTTTCTACCGGCTGGATTAAAAGGTTTGTTAGTTGCCGCTTTTTTTGCCGCATATATGAGTACAATTGCAACGCACCTTAACTGGGGAACATCCTATGTTGTAAACGATTTTTACCAGCGCTTCATCAATAAAAATAAAGGTGAGAAGCACTACGTTTTTATTTCGCGTTTAAGCACAATCGCACTGATGATAGTTTCTGTTATAGTAACATTGTTCATTAACCGGATTTCCGGAGCGTGGGAATTTATTATGGAATGCGGAGCAGGTGTTGGTTTGGTTCTGATTTTAAGATGGTTCTGGTGGAGAATAAATGCATGGTCCGAAATATCCGCAATGATAACTCCTTTTATAGTCTATCCTGTATTACTTCAGTTTGATGTAAAGTTTCCGGATACGCTATTCATCATCGTACCAATAACAACATTAGTTTGGCTCACTGTCACCTTTCTCACAAAACCGGTTGATGAAAAAGTGCTGTTCAGCTTTTATGAAAAAGTTCATCCCGGCGGTGTATTCTGGCGACAAATTTCAGATAAATTACCCAACGTTAAAAGTGATTCCGGCTTCTTGAGTATGTTTCTTAACTGGTTATTTGGGGTTATTTTAGTCTATTCAATTTTATTTGGAACCGGAAAATTAATTTTCGGTCGGACGGGTGCGTCATTAATATACTTTACGGCTTCAGCAGTTTCGGTATTTGTGATTTACAGAAACTTATCTAACAAAGGATGGAAAACTGTAATTAAATAAAATGATATTATCAAAAATTCTTAAAGATATTAAGCTTGTTGTTTTTGATTTAGATGGCACTTTACTAAATGATCACGGCAAAATTGGTGAAGAGACTAAAGCAGTTGTAAAGGAGTTGAAAAAAATCGGTGTAAAGTTTTCTTTTGCTTCGGGCAGGCTTCATTCGGCAATAACAAGATTTGCAGACGAATTGGATATCAGATTGCCGGTCATCTCACTCGATGGAGCATTGATCAAAAATGCAAAGGATAGTACAATATTATATGAATCATTTCTGAGAAAAACACATGTTAAAAAGGCTTTAGAACTTTCTGAAAGGTATCTTGTAAATACTGCATTATGTCATCCTGAGGCTATATATTTTACAGAGCAGAATTCCATTATTCCACAGATCACGGACAAGTTTGGTGCATTATATAAAGAAGTAGATTCTTATAATAATTATATGAACAATACACTTGAAGTTTTTTTTGCCGGCGACAACAGGAAGACCATAATGTTCTTAAGGGATAAAATGAGTTTTCCGTTTACACTTGGAGTAGCCTCTTCATTTTACCGCTCACACTCAAATGAAAATATTTATTATCTTGAATTAAGAAAAGCCGGGTCAACAAAAGGCAATGCTCTAAAACGATTGTTAAAATACCTTCACATATCTGAAAGTGAAACAGCCGTAATGGGAGATTGGTACAATGATATTCCTATGTTCCAAACGAAAACCTTCCGCGTTGCAGTAAGTAATGCAGTAGCTGAACTGAAGAGAAATGCTGATTATGTAACCAAAAAGTCAAATAATGAAGACGCAGCGGGTGAATTTCTCAGCCTTGTTTTAAAATACAAGAAAGGAAATTAAATGGAGCCTCAGTTAAATATTGATACAACAAAAGGCATTAAAAGAAAAATTCTTATAGGGCTGCTTACTGTTATCCTTATTGTACTTATGTTTCCCAAAGGCGAATCGATTGAGTATGAAATTACAGAAGGAGCTATCTGGATAAATGATGATCTCATTGCCCCGTTCAGTTTTCCTATAATCAAAGACAGGGCTATATATCAGGCAGAGCTTAAAGCTGCTGAAGATGCTGTATATCCGGTATTTGTAAAAAGAGAATCCTCAAGCTCAGATTCTGTACAGACTTATGCAGCTTACCTGCTAAATGTAATTGATGACAACATTAAAAAGGAAGATGGCAGTGTAGTTAATCCTACCTTTCTCAGTTCTAATTCATTCGAAAGATTTTTAAATATCAGGAAGCTCCAGAGAAACATGCTTGGAGGAAGCGGAGCCGGATTGAAGGAGATTTTCTCAGCAGTTACTCAAGCCATTGAAAAAGTTGAGCAAAAAGGTATTCTGAGTATTGATAGTGATGTAAAGGTAAAAGACAGTATTGCTGTAAGGCAGGGAAACATTGATCGAATCGAACGATATGAAAACTTTCTCACAGCCGATCAGGCTAGAAGAGAGGTAAGGAACGATATCCGCGGTTATAACTTTAACACAGAAACAGAAAATGCTGTGTTAGAATTTGCAATGCGGTTCGTTATACCAAACCTGATTTTCGATACCGAACTTACTGAAGAGGAAATTGAACAGGCAAGAAATAATATTTCAAAATATTCCGGTATTGTGAATGAGAATGAAAGAATAATTGCCAAGCATGATAGAATAAATAAACAGGTAAAACTTAAAATTGAATCATATAAAGAAGCAAAAGGCGATACCATTGGGCAAACCGGTTTATGGCTTCAGGCACTAGGTAAATTTATTCATATAGGATTCCTGATCGGACTGTTATCAATCTACTTATATTATTTCAGGAAGAAAATCTTTTATGACAACACAAAAATAATTCTGATTGCCATAGTAATTACCTTTGTTTCATTTGTTACATTTTTATTAAGTCAGCTCACTGTAAAAGCACCCATTCACTTTTTAATCTTTGTTCCGGCTGCTTCAATGATTTTTACAATTGTTTTCGATTCCAGGGTTGGCTTTTACACTACCGTAGTTCTGTGTTTAATAACTGGTGCTTTGCGTGGTAACGACTACACCTTTATGACAATGAATTTTATAGCAGGCGGTATATCGGTTTATACTGTAAGAGACATTAAAAACAGAACGCAGATATTCCGATCATTTACATATATTCTTATTGGCTATATAGCCTCAATTTTTGCATTTGGGCTTGAGAGATTTGCTCCGGTAGAAACTATGCTGATAGAAGCTGTGTTTGCGGGATCGAATGCGTTGATCAGTCCTGTACTTACTTACGGTTTATTAATATTTTTTGAAAGGATATTCAGAATTACAACAGACTTAACATTACTGGAACTTTCAAATTTTGACAGACCAATGCTCAGAGAACTTGCAAGAAAAGCTCCCGGAACATTTAATCATTCGCTTATAATGGGCAATCTTGCTGAAGCTGCTGCCGAAAAAGTTGGTGCAAACCCTTTACTTGCAAGGGTAGGTGCGTATTATCACGATATTGGTAAAACTATTACTCCATTAGGCTTTGTAGAAAACCAGATGGGTAATCAGAATATTCATGAAAACCTTAAACCGGAAGAAAGTGTTCAGTTAATTATACGACATGTTCAGGAAGGGATTGACCTTGCTATTGGTGAAAAACTTCCGCCGGAAATAATCGAATTTATTCCAATGCATCATGGTACCTCAACTATATCTTTCTTCTATGAAAAAGCAAAAAAGCTATATGGTGAAGATCAGGTAAGTGAAGAGGATTACCGCTATCCGGGTCCAAAACCAGGATCGAAAGAAACAGCAATAGTAATGTTAGCCGATGGCTGTGAGTCTGCGGTAAGATCGATTACCGACCCCGATCAGGATAAAGTTGAGAATATGATTAATAATATTATCAATAGCCGTATAAAAGAAGGTCAGATGGATGAAGCGCCAATTACTTTCAGGGATATAAATGATATAAGGAATACTTTTAAAAATATTTTACTGGGACAGTATCATAAAAGAATAAAATATCCTAAACAGGAAGAGATGGAAAAGGATCGTTCATCAGAAAATGATAAATGATGGAAATATTCCTTAAAGAATATCTTGCTGTTCTGAAATTAGAAAGAAATTTGTCTGTTAATACTATTGCTTCATATAAAAACGACATCAGTTCCTTTCTATCATTTATTATTAAAAATAATACTAAAGACCTATCCGAAGTTGATTCAATTATTTTAACAGATTTTTTTAAGTCTCTTAAACAAAGTGGGTTGACTTCGACTTCCGCTGCAAGATATCATTCTTCAATAAAAGGTTTCTTTTCTTACCTTCATCAGAACAATTATATCAAAGCTAATCCTGTTGATAAACTTAATCCACCTAAGTTAAGTAAAAACCTGCCGGTTGTTTTGAACATTAATGAGGTTCAGAAAATTCTGGATATGCCCGACACAAATGACAAACCAGGCTTAAGAGATAAATCAATTCTGGAAATTCTTTACGCATGCGGGTTAAGAGTTTCAGAATTAATTCATCTTAAATTATCCGATCTGTATTTTGAAGATGAAATAATAAGAGTGTTTGGAAAGGGATCGAAAGAAAGATTAGTTCCTATTGGAAGCAGTGCAATAAAATGGACAAAGGAATATCTTACTAAAAGCCGACCTTTGCTTGAAAAGAAAATTAAAAGTGAAAACTATGTTTTTTTAAATACCAGAGGAACCAAATTATCCCGAATGGGTGTATGGAAGATTATCTGTTATTATACAAAACAGGCGGGCATCAGAAAAGAAGTGCATCCGCATACATTCAGACATTCGTTTGCAACACATTTAATTGAAGGTGGAGCTGATTTGAGAGCTGTTCAGGAAATGCTGGGTCATTCCGATATTTCAACCACACAGATTTATACACACATTGACAGAGATTATATTAAACAGGTACATAAAGATTTTCATCCACGAGGTTAATTTTTGGAAAATATCCAGTTAAGTGAAAGACTAATTTCATTCCTGTTATTCATTCCGGTTTTTCTGTTATCGCTAACAGTACATGAACTTGCCCATGCTTTTACCGCTTATAGAAAAGGTGATAACACAGCTAAGAACGCAGGCAGACTGACCTTCAATCCTATAAAGCATTTGGATATTGTAGGTTCAGTAATGATGCCGTTTATATCTTTTTCATCGGGTTTGCTTTTGATTGGATGGGCGAAACCGGTTCCGGTCAACAGGAATAATTTTAAGAATCCATTAAAAGATGATGCGCTGGTCTCTTTTGCAGGTCCTTTATCAAATCTTATCCTTGCCATCATCTTTGCAATATTACTATCATTATTTTATAACTTTCAGATAACTTCTTCCGAATTAGTTTTTAACCTGCTTTGGTACGGAGTGTTTTTTAACGTATTTCTGTTTGCTTTTAATCTGTTACCAATTCCACCGTTGGATGGGTCGCATATTTTATTCGATTTTTTTCCGAATAAATTAACAGCAAAGTATCTGGGAATAGGTTTCTATGGAACGATAATTTTAATACTATTCATATACAGTCCGTTATGGAATTATTTCTTTGGCGCCATCAATTATATTATAAGTATTCTGTTAAGTATTACAGGAATGTCTGTTGGATAAACTAGTATCATATATTCTTATTGTTTACTTTTTACTTGTTGGATGTGCTGAAAATTCTAACAAAAGTGAGATTGACCTACTCAACCATAAGAAAGAATTAAAACAATTCCCTGCGTTGGATGATTTCTATTTTGTCGGGTCCACCGAATTGCACATAGGTGTTTACAAATATAACTTCAATAAAAAGAAAGCCGCTATATTCTGGAATAGCAGAACAGAAAAGGTTATCGATCTTGTAGCTTCTGAAGATTATAAGTCAGTGTTTTTTATTACTGCTATCCGTTATGGTTTTGCAGGCTCATTCCCATTTATTGAAAAGGCAAGATTGTATAGAATTGATGTCTCTGTCCAAAAAACGGAATTCATAAGAGACATTGGAAATGCAATCCAGATAAATACATACTGGACAGAAGAAGGAAATTATAATCTTACTATAAACACGTTTGATCCCAGGGTAAATTCATATGTAATACAGAATAATCAATTATATAATCAATTTGGTAAAATTTTAATTGATCAATCGGAAACATCTGATCTCTTTATAAGCGGATATCCTAAAATAAAAATGAAAGATGTAAAATCCGCTTCGTCTGACGGAAGATACAAACTACTTTCGGTAGCGGATTCGATTTTTATACGCGATTTTATAGATAAAAAGAAAATATTTATAAAGGAAACCCGGCATAAAATTAATGAGGTTGAATGGATTCCCGGCAGATCGATGAATATTTTTTCAACTATAATGAAAATTGAAAACTATCAAACTGAAAAAACAGAACCGGCATCATTAAATATTGTTGATACTAATAAAATGGAAATGTTAAAAACATTCAGCGGCACATCGCTTTACCGCTTTGCTATCACAAACGATTTCCTGATATTTGATTCCGGATTCGGAATTAATTCTAAGATTTACATAATTAATTTATCAGATCTGGTTCAGTACGATTTAATAAGTATTAGAGGAGGCTGCGGATTAAGGAATATTCCTGAAAATCCGTTTCCATAAAATTGGATACATATTTACGCATAATAACATACGTTAAGCCATACTGGAAGCATATAGTATTAACCTTTGTTTTCTCGCTCTTTTTTGCTTTGCTGAACGGCCTCTCGGTTTACTTAACTATTCCTTTACTTGATACTCTCTTCCAGGAGAGTGCAGGCAAACAAGCGATAAGTGAAACACAGGTGGAGCGTACAACCAGCATTCTTCCGGATTGGATAAAGACTCTGGAAGAAGACACCATCACTTCCTTCAATGATTATATTCTAAGCGGTGATAAATCGGATGTACTGATAAAAATTTGTATACTCATTCTAATCGCTTTTTTCTTTAAAAATGTTTTCGGTTATCTGCAGGGTTATTTCATGGCTGTTGTGGAACACGGTGCCATGAAGGATTTGCGGGATGATGCTTTTAATCATCTTCATAAATTACCCTTAAGCTACTTTAAAAAAGAACGTACCGGCAATCTTATATCCAGATTTACAAATGATATTAATATTATACAATCAAGCATTTCTGCAACTTTTTCCAACCTTATAAAAGAACCTTTAACCGTTATTGTTTTCCTGGGGATCGCTTTAAGTATCAGCTGGCAGCTAACTTTATTTGCGTTTATAATACTGCCATTCTCTTTCTCTATTATAATTTGGATTGGATTGAAGCTTAGAAAACAAACAGGAGTTTTACAGAAAAAAATTGCAGATATAACCAGTGTATTACAGGAAACAATTTCCGGGGTTAAAATTGTAAAAGCTTTTGGAATGGAGCAGTTTGAAAACAAAAGGTTTACCGGTGAAACAAAAAATTATTTCAGACTTGTACTTCGGATTGTCCGGATTAGAAATGCATCTTCACCTATCACAGAATTTTTGAGTGTAATAATTGGTGTATTCATTATTTATTATGGTGGAATTCTGGTGCTTGAAGAAAACACATTAAGTGCCAGTGAATTTTTAGGATTTCTGTTCGCCATATTTCAGATGCTCCCTCCGATTAAGGAATTGGGCACGGTTAATAACCGCATTCAGGAAGCAAGTGCTGCCGGAGACCGGATTTTTGAAATTCTTGACAATGAACCTGATATTAAAAATTTGCCTGGCGCTATTGAATTAAAAGAATTTAAAAATGAAATTCACTTTCACGATGTCAGTTTCAGGTATGAAGATTCTGATGAAGACGTTTTGACAAAAATAAATTTTAAAATTGAGCGAGGAGAAATTATTGCGCTCGTTGGACCGAGCGGAGGTGGAAAATCTACTCTTGCTGATCTTATTCCCCGCTTTTATGATCCGACATCTGGTGCAATTTTTATTGATGGAACAGATATTAAAAATCTAACTCTTGAATCACTTCGCAGTAAAATGGGAATTGTTACACAGGAAACTTTTCTGTTTAATACTTCCATTAAAGAAAATATTGCTTACGGGCTTTCGGAATGCTCCATTGAAAAAATAATCGAAGCAGCAAAAACAGCAAATGCTCATGAATTTATATCAACAATGCCAAATAACTACAATACCTTTATTGGTGAACGTGGAATTAAACTTTCAGGCGGGCAGAGACAAAGACTTACTATTGCACGTGCATTATTGAAAAATCCTGATATTATGATTTTTGATGAAGCTACCTCGGCTTTAGACAGCGAATCCGAAATTCTTGTGCAGGAAGCTATTGAAAGACTTATGAAAAACAGAACTACTTTAGTTATTGCTCATAGGTTAAGCACTATACGGAACGCAAGTAAAATATTAGTAATCGACCGGGGTAAAATAATTCAATACGGAAAGCATGAAGAATTGATGGGAGATGCAAATGGACTTTATAAGAAGCTTTATGAACTTCAATTCCGGGATCAGCTTTAATGGGAAAGAATGATACTGCAGCCAACATAATTGATAAAGCAATTTTTGTTTTCATTCTGATTTTTCTGTTAAGTCTGAGTAATTCAATTTTTATTAATCAGATCGGTTATTATGGTGCACTTTTTCTTTTTTTAGTACGATGGATTGTTGTTCAGAACAATCCATTCTCAAAATCGGGATTAGAACTTCCATTTGTCCTGTTCATACTTGCAGAAATAATTTCAACACTTCTTTCCGGCAATCAATCTCACGCTTTTAACAATCTTCTTAAAAGGATTTTACTGCTTCCTATTGTCTATGTAATTATTGCATCGGTTAAAAATATTAAACGAGGTAAATTATATTTTAGTGTTTACATAGGTGCCACTTTAATTACAGTTTTAATCTATCTTTATTTTTCATTACAACATTATATAGATGATTTATATGGCATAACTCAATCAGGACCATCAATTTTCCAGTACCCGATAACAGCAAGTGAAATTATCAGCTTTACGGTAATTTTTTTATTTGCGTTTCTTGTCAATGAAAAATTAAACCTTAAGATGAAATTATTAATCGGTGCCGGATTTATTCTCTCCTCACTGGCTTTAATTTCTACTTATAAGAGAACAGGTTGGATGGGTGCGGCTTTTGGAATAATAGTTATACTTCTCGTACGAAAGCAATATAAAACTTTAATAGCCGGTGTTTTATTATTAATTGCAGTTATTTTTATTGAGGAAGACATCAGCAGGATAGATGTTTATTCCATTATGAATAACGCTGTTAAATACGAAAAATCAATAGATACTGATGGAAAAGCGTATAATGTGTTTAAAGACAGCACAGGTTTGATTGTAAGTGATTATAATAATGGTATTATAATTTATGAAGACAGTGAAATAAAATATAAACTTGAAACTCCTGCCCCGGTTATCTCGTTTGATCATTGGGCACTATCATTTTATTTTGCTCAGTTAGTTGATACAAGGATACTAATATATAGTAAAACAAATGATCGCTTAATTAAACATGATGAATTTGTTCCTCCCGGTTTAACAACTGATGTAAAAGCGGTTAATAATAACCTGTTCATTCTGGCTCAGGATAGCGGGTTAACTGTTTATACAAATCCTGAAAACACATCAGAATTCTTGCGATACCCGATGTATAAAAAATTCACTAATCTGTTCGCAGATTCACAATTTGTATGTCTGTCTTCAGCCGATTCAGGATTCAGAATTATCAGTCATAGTGATGGAATGCTGTCAGAAGACACTGTTGTCAGCGATAACACAAAATTAACTTTCATCTTTTATGAAAATGGGTTCCTGTATTATTCCTCCGGTAATGATTTAAAAGTATTACAGATTAATTCCGCTGAAACAAAATTTCTGAATCCATTAAAATCTATTAAAAATATTGTTAGAGCTTTTGCTTTTGATAGTAAAACAGGATTTGTATCAGCCGGGGGTTTATTAACAATTACTGAGACAGACGATAATGATCTTAACATACTTTGGCAGGACAACATTGGTAACACACCTAATTCCATAAGTATTTATGATAATAAATTATATTCCACTTATGTAAAACCCAGCCGATTGCTAAGCATTTTTGATATATATAACCAATCTAATATGTCCCGTTTCGCATTCTGGAATGCGGGTTTCAAAATCTGGAAAGACTACCCGATATTTGGCGTGGGTGATATCGATCTGGCGGAGTATTATAAGCAATACAAAAACCCATACGATAAAGAAATCCAGGGACATATGCACAACAATTTCATCCATATACTGGTTACTCTTGGTGCATTTGGTTTAATAGCAGTCTGTTTTATCTTCTACAAAATAATTAAGATTGAATTGAAAATTATCCGGGAAGTGAAAGATACAATATTCGTTTCTTCCTATGCTTTAGGTGCATTCGGAACTTTTTGCGGCTTTTTATTTTCAGGTTTAACAGAATTGAATTTCTGGGATCATGAGATTACTACACTTATCTGGTTTATATTCGGATTAAATGTTGCATTTTACAATTCTGTTAAACCTATAAAAGAATTTAATTAGTTAAAAAAGAACCTGAAACCGAGACCGGCATTTACAGTAAACCTCGTTTCAGGAATTATATCCAGTATTGGTGCTATTTCCACAAACACGTCTACAGGTGCAGTCCGCGGAAGCCAAACTAAACCAAACCCGAATCTGGCTCCCAATCTTGCATCATCACCCTGAACCGATTTTATCCTGACTCCGGGTCCATAATATAATGCAAAATTTTCCTCTGAACGGAATATATTTTGATGATGAAATAGATAGTCCATATGAAAGTGTAATCTTCCTTTTCTAACAAAAGAATAACCAAGTGCGAAATCAAGCGCATTATCACCTGAAATCCAGTATTTTGCGCTAATTCCGGTTGGTTCACCCACAATTACCCCAAGTCCAAATCCCCTTGTTTGTGAATATGAAGAGACGGATAATAAAACAAACAATGCTGCTACGAGAATAAATCGTGTTTTCATTAAGCGTATCCTTTCAACATTAATTGATGATTCGCTGAAATATAAATATGATTCCTTTAAAAAAAAGTTATAATTTACGGTATGAATACTCAAATCTTATTTTAAGAGATATTATTAATTTGATAGGAGCAAATATTAATGTCCGGAAATAACATCGATGAAATATTAGAGACCATATCACGATTTTCTTCGAATTTTAATTTTTCCAATGAGGTAGCAATAATTCTTGCCGCAGGTCATGGAAAAAGAATAAAATCACAAAAATCCAAGATGCTTCATAAGATTTGGGGCATACCCACGGTTGAACGTGTTTATAATGCCTGTAACGAAGGAATTGAAAACATAAATTCTGTAATTGTTGTAGGCATTAAAGCTGTTGATTTGATGAATGTTATCGGGAAGAGAGATAAAAATATTTTTGCTTTTCAGGAATCACAAAATGGTACAGGGCATGCAGTTCAGATTGCGTTAAACGCAATCAAAAAAACATTGGGCAAATCCTCTCTTTTTAAAAACGGAATAGTTTATGTTCTTCCCGGCGACATGGGATTATTAAGCAGTGATACTATGAAAAAATTCAGAAAGGATTTTATTGATTCCGCAGCAGATATGATGGTTCTTACAGGCATCTTTGATGGCAATCCGGCTGATAATTATTACGGTAGAATTATCAGAGTAAAGGATGAGGATATTAATGGATCTTCATCAGGTAAGGATAATGGAAAAGTAATTCAGATTATGGAGTATAAGGATATAATGGCTCTTCCGGACAGCAATCCATATTTAGTCAGGTATAAAAACAAATCATATGCATTCACAAAAGATGAACTTATTAATAATAATGAATTTAATTCAGGCGTTTATGCATTTAAATTCAGTAAGCTGGTGGAACAGGTGGAAAATCTTTCAAGTGATAATGTTCAGAACGAGATTTATATAACAGATTTAATCGACTTATTTAATCAAAACGAATACACTGTATCTGCTGTTAATCCGGAAGATAAATTTGTAGTGATGGGCTTCAATAATAAATCAGTGCTTAAAGAAATGGAATCAATAGCACGCCAGAGGATTTATGAGCAACTAAAAGATATAATTGAAATTGATGATCCTGATGATTTCTTCATTCATGAAAAAGTTGTTAAACAGCTTGTTGAGCAGGATGAGAAAGGTATTCCACTTGATATTAAAATTGGTAAGGGAACTTATATAGGTGCTGATGTTGAGCTTCATTATAATGTAGAATTCCATAAAAATGTTTTTGTTGACGGAAGAGTAATTTTCGGGAAGAATTGTAAGGTTTGGGAAAATGTTCATCTCTCATGTTTTCCGGGACAAACTTTTAAAATAGGCGACAACGTTGAAATTCTCTGGGGTGATATAATTAAAGGTGAGATCAATATAGGCAGCAACTCAAGGATCGAATCAAGCGTTAATATGACGGGCAGTCACGATCATCCATTGAAGATAGGAAAAAACGTGCTTATTAAAGGAACAAGTTATATCTTCGGCTCTATAATAGAAGATGGAATTTATATTGAGCATAGCGTAATTATAAGAAAGAAAATAAAAGCCGTAAAGGATAGCAGAGGAAAAATTAAGCCTGTTAAATTTTATTTGCCTGAACCGAAGGGCAATGACCTGATAGAGGATTTATAAAAAAAATCCCCTCCAAAAAAGGGAGGGGATTTTTGTTTGCAACATTATTTGATTAGAGTCATTTTTCTTACTTCACTAAATCCGTTAGCCTCAACACGGTACAGATAAATACCGCTGTTCAAACCTTCGGCATTAAAATTAATTGTATGAGAACCTGCCTCCTTAAATTCATTTACAAGTGTTTTAACTTCCTGTCCAAGTAAATTAAATACGGTTAATTTTACATTACCGGCTTCAGGATGATTATATTGAATTTTGGTTGAAGGGTTAAAAGGATTCGGGTAATTCTGTACTAATTCAAATTGTGATGGTAAACTAATATCAGCTTCAACAATATTTGAATAAGCGAATGTTCCGTCGAAATCAATTTGTTTTAACCTGTAGCTGTAACTTCCGGCATTAAGATTCTTATCAGAGAATGAGTAGTGTTTTGCTTCGGTTGTTGTTCCGTTGCCCTGAACAAATCCAATTGTTTTCCAATCTGAATTGACAGATTTTCTTTCAATATCAAAACCGGAGTTATTAATTTCTGAAGCTGTTGACCAGTTAAGTAAAACAGAATTTCCCTGTGAGGCTGCTGTGAATGAACTCAGTTCAACTGGAATAACAACATCAACCCAGGAAGTGCCAATTCTGATACCATCAACCTGAACAGAATATGCCTGTCCGCCCTGGCGAAGTGCAATTGCATCAATTACATCCTGTCCGCTTGTACCAGAATTAGTAACTTCGGGAGTGCCTGCACTTGCTTCATCAGGGGGAACTCCAGAACTCAGTACCCATAATTTGCATTCATCAGCACCACCGGTGTCAATTGTATATTTCACAATTAGAAGATATGTGGTTCCATAACTGAAATTAGATGTGCCCATAGTTGAGGTTGATGTATTACTTATACCGAACCTTAGTGTTCCGGTATCATCCTGTACAAAAACTCGTGCGGAGAAAGTAGTAAATGCAGTCGGTGAAACTCTGTTGCCAATATGAATAAAATAGTCAGCAGTTGCACTAGCAGAAGCAACATTTGCCAGAAATGAGAAATATAAAACAGATCCGTTTCCGGTAATTGAATCTAAACCGGCATTAACATCTTCCCTCGAACCGCTTCCGCCTTCTACGACAACATGATTGCCAATACCGGAAGAAGGATAACCTGTATAAATTAAACTACCAGCAGCAGTAGTAATAAAAGTTCCCGTACCACTATGGTTGGACCAGCCATTGTCAGTGAGTAATGATCCAACACTATAATCGAAATCTTCATAAAATGGAAGACTGTTTACCGTGGTGAAAGAACCTTCCATTCCCGGGTGAAACAAGCATTCATAATTATATGTACCCGGAACTGTAACTTCATAAACATAGGTATCGCCTAATCCTGTGAATGTATAGTCCCATGAAGCAGCTCCTGCAGGGATTATGTTTGAGGTAGTAGTATGTGAACCTTCCACTAAGGTCCATTTAACATAATCACCAACGTTTAATGTAGCAGATGCAGGTTCAAAGGATATCGCCATTACATTAACATATAGCGTGTCCGCATTTGCTCTGCCTGCAAGCAAAATTGCAAACACAAAAACAGAAAATAGTACAATTACTCTTTTCATTTTTACTCCTGAATAAATTTATTAGATATTGATTGATTTATGGTACAAAATAGTAAGAATTAATTAAATCTGCACAATTGAATTGTTATTTTTTTATTAAGGTTTAATATCCCTCGCTCTGTATTGTGGTTTTTCGGTCAGTAATTAGTATCTGATACTACAAATTCGTGACAAAAAAATAATTATTCTGCAATATCCGGCAAGCAATAATCCTGTAAATTCCTGCAGGATTTATAAGATTAACCATTCATCAAATTATATTGCTGCTCATCAAAGATTTAATTTTTACAAGGCGGATTTGTTGTGCGAATTATCACCTGGCATTCATCACACCTTTTATTTATAGTACTTAAATAGCGTTACGCTGTTAAATAGAACAATTGATCTATATAACAGGTTTAAAATACAGATTAGTTTTGCGGCGTAAATAATTTACAACTATTAATTGATAGCAAACTGATCATCAAACACAGAGGAAAATACTCTATGAAAAAAATACTTAAAATTGCCGGAATAATGTTTTCACTGCTTGTTGCAGTTGCTGCCGGAGCATTGATTTACCTGAACACTGCATATCCAAAAGTTGATCCGCCGAAGGATATTAAAATTAAACCAACCACTGAATTGATTTCCAGAGGTGAATACCTTGCAAATCATGTTGCTGTTTGCATGGATTGTCATTCAGTTCGTGACTTCAGCAAATTTTCAGGTCCTATTGTTAAGGGCACGGAGGGAAAAGGCGGCGAACTATTTGATGAACGAATGGGGGTACCGGGTAAAATATATGTTAAAAACATTACTCCGGCTGCCTTAGCAGATTGGTCAGACGGCGATCTGATCCGGGCAATTACAATGGGAGTCAACAATAAGAATGAGGCACTTTTCCCAATGATGCCTTATATGAATTACAATCAAATGACTGAAGAAGATCTTTATGCCCTTATTACTTATATAAGAACTCTGGATCCGATAGAAGGATCTTATCCTGATAAAGAATTGGATTTTCCACTTAACCATTTAGTAAAGACCATGCCGTTACAGACATATAAGCCTTTGGATCTGGACCGATCAAATCCTGTTGAATTCGGCAAGTACCTTGTTACTATTGCTTCCTGTGGTGATTGTCATACCCCAATGGAAAAAGGTGAGCCTGTTGCAGGAATGGAATTTGCCGGTGGTAATGAGATGTTGTTACCATTCGGAACTTTGAGAACTTCAAATCTTACCCCGGATCTTCAAACAGGGATTGGTTCATGGACAAAAGAAATATTTATCTCGAAGTTCAAAGCTTATGACCCGGCTCAAAATGAGTATAAGGATGTAAAACCGGGAGAATTTAACAGTGTAATGCCATGGGCAATGTACGCTGGTATGACGGAAGAGGATCTTGGGGCTATATATGATTATTTAAGGACACTAAAGCCGATAAAAAATCAGGTTGTTAGATTTACTCCGAATAATCAATAAACTATTTCATTGTGTAACTCTCCTCTTAAGGGTTGGCGAAAGCTGACCCTTTTTTAATTTCGAACCTGTCTACCGACAGACAGGTTAGGAGTTAGGAATGATCCGGTAGATGGGCACCAGTTTATATTAATATAAATTGTTTATAGAAAATCTCCCTTTAATTTTTAACTTTTAACCGCCGAATGCTGAATTGACTATTATCTTTCCCACCCCGCATCTCAAAGATAAAATTATTAAGTTACGAGTAATCGAATTTCAAATGAGGATAAAAATGAATCTCAGCCGCTTTTTAGTAAAACCAAATTCTAAATTGGACCTATTAAAAATTGATACCGCATATACAGCAAATCTTAAATCAAAAAGTGAAGCGAATGAATTATTGAATAACAACATTAAGCAAATGCGCGAGCTTCAAAGCAAGTTATATGCACAAGACAGGTATTCTCTTCTTCTGGTGTTTCAGGCAATGGATGCAGCAGGTAAAGATGGAACAATAAAACATGTAATGAGCGGAGTTAATCCGCAAGGAACTCAAGTTTATAGTTTTAAACAACCCTCAGCCGAAGAACTGGATCATGGTTATTTATGGAGAATTAACAAAGCATTGCCTGAAAAAGGGAGGATAGGAATATTCAACCGTTCACATTATGAAGAAGTGCTGGTTGTAAGAGTTCACAATCTTATAAAATATCAGAAACTTCCAGAGCAATATGTAAATGACAATACCTGGGAACAGCGATACAGACAGATAA
>JAWOIK010000325.1:0-6605 GCA_046484705.1 Ignavibacteriaceae bacterium
GTTAAATTCAGATAAAATAATTTATATGCAGGATTATGGCTTTGCCTATTCGCAACCTGATGAGAAATCACAAAGAGTTTCTGATCTTGCAATTGGTAATGTACTCAAACTCATCAGTGAAGAAGAAAATTATTATAAAGCGAACTTCCCTGATGGAAGAGAAGCCCTTATCAATAAAAATGAATGCCGGCTTTTTAATAATTGGTATTCAGATTTAAACCCAACCTCTGAAAATGTGTTATCAGAAGCTCACAGATTTATGGGTGTTCCCTATTTATGGGGCGGTACTTCATCAAAAGGAATGGATTGCAGCGGATTTACAAAAACGGTTTTTTTCCTCAACGGGATTATCCTCCCGCGTGATGCATCGCATCAGGTGCATACGGGTGAGCTGGTTAACACTGAAAACGGATGGGAAAATCTGAATCCGGGTGATCTTTTATTTTTTGGCAGAAAAGCAAGCGGTGAAAGGAAGGAACGCATAACTCACGTTGCTATTTATATTGGTGACGGTGATTTTATTCATGCGGCAGGTAGAGTTCAGATTAACAGTTTTAATCCTGATAAACCTTACTACAGCGATTACAGGAAAAGCGGTTTCATCCGCGCTAAAAGAATTCTGACTGCTATCGGGACTGAAGGTATTGATAAAATTCTTGATAACAGTTTCTATAAATTAAAATAGAAGGTAATTTATCAACTACTTTAGCTGAGGACAAAATGAAAATTTTATCTCTGATATTTTTAATGGTTATTTCAATTTCAGTACAGGCACAACAAATGAAAACAGCTTTTATAAACGGCAGGATTTATACGGTAAATGAAAATCAACCACTTGCTGAATCTGTAATAGTGAATGGTAATAAAATAACTTTTGTAGGTTCAAATGCAGATGCAGAAAAACTTATTGATCCTACTACTGAAGTTATAGATTTAAAAGGGAAATTAATGCTTCCCGGTTTCATTGATAATCATGTTCATTTCATAGGCGGCGGATTTTATTTACTTGGTATTGATCTCCGTCCGGCTAACACAACAACCGAGTTCAAACAGATTCTTAAAGACTATGCAAAAGCTCATCCCGGTAAATGGATAACAGGCGGATACTGGGATCACGAAAAATGGGAAGTAAATGATCTGCCGACAAAAGAAATGCTTGATGAAGCTGTTCCCGATCAACCGGTGTTTGTAGATAGACTCGATGGTCATATGGGAGTTGCAAATTCTCTTGCATTAAAAATGGCTGGTATTACAAAAGATACCGAAAGTCCCGACGGCGGTTTGATTGTTAAGGATCCTGTAACAGGTGAACCAACAGGAGTATTAAAAGACAATGCCATGTATTTCATCAACAAGTTAATACCCGAACCGACGGCGGAAGAAAATTATGAAGCATTGCTTGCTGCACTCGAGGAAGCAAAAAAACTAGGCATTACAAGTATTCAGGATATTACCTACGGTGCAGCATTGACCGCTTTTCAAAAAGCAAACGATGAAGGTAAACTTACCTGCAGAATTTTTACGCGCTGGCCTATCTCTGATTATGATGATCATGTAAATAAAAATATTACCGTTGGTTATGGTGATGAATATTTAAGTATGGGATCATTAAAAGCATTTGCTGATGGTTCACTTGGTTCAAGCACGGCATGGTTCTTTGAGAGATATGATCAGGATACACTTACAACCGGATTAGCAATGGATATAATTACAGACGGAAGCATGGAAAAATGGTGTATAGATGCGGACAAAAATAAATTACAGCTTTCCGTGCACGCAATTGGCGATAAAGCTAATTCTTATATGCTTGATTTGTTTGAAAATATCAGAGATGAAAATCCTGAATGGGACAGAAGATTCAGAATTGAACATGCACAGCACGTAAGATTTGAGGATATACCAAGATTCGCGGAGTTGGGTGTTATTGCATCCGCACAGCCCTATCACTGCATTGACGACGGCGTATGGGCTGAAAAAAGGATTGGTCCGGAACGCATAAAATATACCTATCCCTTTAAATCATTTTTAGAAGCAGGAGTAAAACTCTGCTTTGGTACAGACTGGTATGTAGCACCGTTAAATCCGTTGTGGGGAATTTATGCAGCAGTTACCAGAAGAACTCTTGATGGTAAAAATCCTGATGGCTGGGTTCCTGAACAGAAAATTTCCGTTGAAGATGCAATTAAATGTTACACAATAAATTCTGCTTATGCATCCTTTGAAGAAAATATTAAAGGAAGTATAGAATTTGGTAAGTTAGCTGATCTCGTTGTACTGAGTGATGATATTCTCTCTATTGATCCTATTGAAATAGAGAACGTAGTAGTTGAGATGACGGTGTTTGACGGAAAGATTATTTATCAGAAGTAATGAGATTATACAATATCTTAATGTTTCTTAGTTTGCTAAGTGCCTGTCGGCAGGCACTTAGTTTCACTAAGAGAAGATCAGTTCAAACCAATCACATCGTTTGACTTATCAAAGCCAAACCGTTTCAGAAGTGCATCAACTTCAGGTTCTCTGCCCCTGAAATTTTTGTAAAGCTCCATCGGGTCTTCACTACCGCTTCTTTCAAGAATGTGTGTTCTGAAAAGTTCTGCTGTTTTCTGATCGAATAAATCCGTTTCAAGAAAAGCTTCAAACGCATCTGCATCAAGAACTGCCGCCCAATAATAACCATAATAACCTGCTGAGTATCCATCGTCACCAAAAATATGATTGAAGTTAGTGCTCTGGTAACGTGGAGCTATTTCATCAATCAAGCCTATTTTTATTAAACTTTTTTCTTCGAATGCCAATACATTCTGAAACTCCGAAGTAGTTAATGTATGCCAATCCATATCCAGAAAAGATGCAGCCAGATATTCTGCTGTTTCAAAGCCCTTATTGAAGTACTTTGAATTCTGGATTTTTTCTATTAACTCATCGGGAATCACTTCGCCGGTTTCATAATGCTTTGCATACAATTTGAGAACATCCGGATGAGCTGCCCAGTTTTCCATTATCTGGGATGGCAGTTCAACGAAGTCAACCGGGGACCGTTTTGCAGATGGATAAACTGATTTACTGAACAATGAATTCAATCCGTGACCGAATTCATGAAACAAAGTATTAACCTCATCAAAACTGAGTAATGCTGGTTTACCCTCTGTCGGTTTTGAAAAGTTTCCTACATTAATTACCAGTGGTGTTATAAATTCATCATCCATATTTGATTGACTTCTATAACTGCTAGCCCACGCTCCTGCTCTCTTACCATTTCGGGGAAAGTAATCTGTATAAAGCAGTCCGATATGAGTTCCATCTGCTTCCCTAACCTCATAAACATCTACATCAGGTTGATAGACAGTTATGTTATTGAGCTTTATGAACTGAATTCCCCACAACTTAGCTGCAACATCAAATGCTCCATAACGAACATTTTCCATTTTGAAATACGGACGCAGCATTTCTTCATCGAGTGCATATTTTTCTTTTTTAACCTTTTCAGCATAATACCACCAATCCCATCCGGCAAGTTTAAAATCCTCATCTGCCTGATCAATCAATCTCTGCATATCTTCGGCTTCAATATTTGCCTGCGAAATAGCTGGAGTCCACAAATCATTTAAAAATTTCAAAACATTTTCAGAACTCTTAGCCATGTTTTTTTCAAGCTTGAAATCTGCGTAAGTTTTATAACCCAGAATATTTGCTTTTTCAACTCTACGAGATGCAATTTTTGATAAGATTTCTTTATTATCATATTCATTATTGTTGTTGCCGCGATTGAGATAAGCTTTATAAAGAATTTCCCTCAACTCTCTTTTTTCGGAATACTGCAGGAAAGGTGTAAAGCTTGGTCTCTGTAAATTAAAAGCCCATTTACCATTCATTCCATTTTGTTCTGCTAATTCTTTTGCACCCTGAATTACAGCATCAGGTAAACCTGCAAGATCATCTTTGCTGTCAATAACCAATCCAACAGCATTTGTTTCTTTACGAAGATTATCACCAAACTTTAACTGAAGCATACTTAATTCATTATTAATTTCTTTGAGTCTGGATTTATTTTTTTCATCCAAAGCTATACCACTTCTCACAAAATCTGTATAATAATTATCGAGTACTTTAAGTTGTTCTTTTGTGAGATTCAGTTTTTCTTTATCATCATAAAGAGTTTTAATTTTATTGAATAAAGTTTCATTAAGGTAAATATCATTTCTTAGCATAGAGATTTCCGGTGTTATTTCTTCTGCAACTCGCTGAAGTTCCGGATTTGAATTTGCGCTATTAATATTTGAGAATACTCTTGATACTTTCGATAACAGCTTGCCGCTTTTCTCCATCGCTTCAATTGTATTTTGAAATGTAGGAACTTCCCGATTAGAAATAATAAAATCAATTTCATTCCGCTTTTGCTTTATACCTTCTTTCAATGCCGGAAGATAATGTTCATCTTTAATCAAATCGAAAGGAGGTGTTTGAAATGGTGTATTCCACTCAGTAAAGAACGGATTATCCTGATCTATTGTTTGTGCATGCATATTGTATGTATTTGCGAATAGTAAAACGAAAAATAAAATATATGTTTTCAAAATCTCACCCTGAATATTATTTAAAAATTATTAATTAAAATGTTAGTTAAACTTTTACTCCGATTTTTTACCAAACTCAGGATCAATCTTAACAAACTTAGCCATTACAAAACCGGGAATCGTTGCAATACAGATCCATATAAAGAAATTCTGATAACCAATTAGCTCCTGCAGCCACCCGCTCCACATTCCGGGTATCATCATTCCCAGAGCCATAAACCCTGTTGCAATTGCATAGTGAGAAGTTTTATACTCACCATCAGAAATGTAAATTAGATACAGCATATACGCAGTAAACCCGAATCCATAACCAAGCTGCTCAATACCAACCATCAAACTTATAAGCCACAAATTTGTTGTTTGAGTATATGACAGAAACACATACACAAGATCGGGAAGATTGATTGCAATGATCATTGGCCAAAGCCAGAATTTTAATCCTTGTTTGGCTATAACTATACCGCCGACAATACCGCCGAGAGTAAGACATATTACTCCTATTGTTCCATAAACAAGACCGATTTCGCTCGTGGTCAGTCCAATACCGCCAACCTCCTGTGGATCAAGTAAGAATGGAGTTGCTAATTTTACAAGCTGTGACTCTGCAAAACGGTAGAGCAAAATAAATCCCAGAATTATGCCTATATTTTTCCTTTTGAAAAAGGCAGCAAATGTTTTAAAGAATTCATTAAGCACCGAACTCGTTGAATCTTTTCTGGCAGATACATCCTTAAGAGGATATGGCAGAACAAATTTGTGATACACAAAGAACAGAATGAACAGTCCGGCAAGAACAAAAAATGTGATTGACCAGGCAAGTGGAATATTACCTGTGGAGGTTTCTAGAAAGCCTGCAAGAATTACAAGTAATCCCTGCCCTGTAATCATAGACAATCGATAAAATGTTGACCTGATCCCAACAAACCATGCCTGATCACGTTGAGATAATCCAAGCATATAAAAACCATCTGCAGCAATGTCGTGTGTTGCAGAGCTGAAAGCAACTAACCAAAGGAACGCCAGAGAGTATTGAAAGAAGTTTGATACCGGAATAGTTAATGCAACACCGGCTAAACCAGCTCCTACTATTAACTGCATCACTAATATCCAGTTTCTTTTTTTCTTAAATATATCTACAACCGGACTCCATAATGGTTTTATTACCCACGGCAGATAAAGCCAGCTTGTATATAAGGCAATATCTGTATTCGAGATATCCAGCCGTTTATACATGATGACGGAAACAGACATAACTATTACATAAGGAATTCCTTCGGCATAATACAGTGAAGGAATCCAGAACCATGGATTTCTTTTTTCCGGTTTTACTTTAGACATTAAAACTCCTGTTCAAATTTCCTGGCACTGAGGAATATTCCATACTAATCCGTTAACTGTTTTGCCATTAACACCGCACCTAACTCAGGCTGATTTTCGGCTTCTTTAATTATAACATCATTAAAATTTCTCACAACTTTTTCATTAAAGAGATAGGAAAAATAATTTGCAGTAGTAATCAAACTACCAATCAGTGAAATTCTTAGTTGCGGAAGTTGCAGCTTATTCTTCATTGCGGTAATATGAAGTATAAGTTCTTCGGCTTCATCTTCAAGAATTCTTTGTGCTGTTTTATCTCCTTTATCTGCAGCTTCAATAACAACAGGAGTAACTGATGCAATATCAAAATTATTCCTGTACACTGCTGTAATTAATTCTTCTGATGATGATATAGAAAATGTTTGACGTACCAGATCAGTTATCAAAGTTTCCTTTCCTCGCTCGTCAAAAAATCGTGATACTTTATTAAGAGCTTTCTGACCAATCCTGTATCCGCTTCCTTCATCACCGAGATATCTTCCGAATCCGCCGACACGATGAATTTCACCGATAACATCTTTACCAAACATAATTGATCCGGTTCCGGCAATGAGAATACTGCCGGGCTTTCCTGAAAAAGCTCCTTCAAGTGCTATCCGCGCATCACTTTCTACACGAAAGTTTTTTAATGATATAGTTTTTGATTTTGCG
>JAWOIK010000172.1:0-18329 GCA_046484705.1 Ignavibacteriaceae bacterium
CAAACCCACTGTTATTAATTTCCGATACGGTTGTCCATTTTAACATAATTCCTTTGTTCGTCTGTTCGGCAAGGAATGATGTAAGTTCAACAGGTATTACATCAAGTACAACCACAGGAAATTTTACACCAAAATTCCATCTGTCAGCGCTGTTGGGAATACCATCCCCGTTAACACTATTTGCAACAGAGTACAGAGTATCTGTAAAATTCATCATCTGGGCAGTGTAATAAAATGTCCACGTTATAATTGAATCGATAAAAGTAGCCGCAGATGTTTGAGTTAATTCACCACCAACTTTTTGCACCGTTGCATCAAACGGATCCAGAAATCCGGAAAAGGCTGCTATGTTAAATCCACCTGCAACGGCAGGTCCTCCGGAAAGTTTTACAACATATTGAATGGTTTGTCCCTGCAGTACAGTATCAGGTCCTTCAATTCTTACCCAGACTGCCGGGTCAGGGTTTAAGCTATGGCAAACACAGCCATCGCCATTTTTTTGCGTTGTACCGGTTATTCCTGTGGAGTAATCAATACCGGCATAAATAATAATGCCGAATGTGATTACAATGAAGAATGAGAAGACAGTACTAAGTTTCATATTATTGGTTCTTCAATTAGTGAATAAGAAATGATAACAAATTGTTACCGTAATAAAATCATTTTTTTAGTTTCTGAATAAATTCCATTTACCAGGTTATAATAATAAACACCGCTGCTTAATCCGGATGCATTAAACTCATACTGATGTTTTCCTGAAGGAATAAATTCATTAACCAGACTTGAAACTTCATTCCCAAGTGCATCGTAAATTTTTAATGTTGTAAATCCGCCTGTTTCAGCCTGCCAGCTTATTATTGTAGATGGATTAAATGGATTCGGATAATTCTGTTCAAGTATGAATGAGTTAACTATTTCTCCTTCTGGACTAACAGATGTCGGCTGTTCTACTACGTGTACAACGAACTTTGAACCAAAATTCCATCTGTCCAGTGCAGAAGCAAAACCATCGAGGTTAACACTGTTTGAAGCTGAATATATTGTATCTGTGTAAACCATATCCGCTGCTGTTAAACTGAATTCCCAGCTTATTGTTGATCCGACAAAAGTTTTAGGACTTGTATGAGTTAACTCGGAACCCATTAGTTGTGCAGTTCCATCTCCGGGAGCTAAGCTGCCAAGATGTGAGGCAATATTAAATCCGCCGCCTACAGCAGGTCCGCCGGATAAGAAGATCTCATATTGTCCTGTTTCACCTTTTATAAGAGTATCGGGTCCCTCAACCCTAACCATAACGGATAAATCTCTTGTAGGATTATGGCAATTACAACCGGTGCCGTTTTTTTCTGTTTTTCCGGTAACCCCTGTAGGAATTTGTATGCCGGCATAAATTATAAATCCGACAAAAACAAAAATCAGTACAGCATAATATTTCATAGAACTACACCTTTCATAAATAATTTAAAAAATTTATTCATTAGTTAGTGCAGTATCTATTTAATGAGTGACATTTTCTTAATGTCAAAAATTTCACCAGAATTCAGCCCTGTTGGTACGGCGGTTAATTTGTAAAAATAAATTCCACTCGATAATTCTGAACCGTCAAATTCAACCTGATGGATACCCGCCGGTCTGGTTTCATTAACAAGTGTTCTGATCTCTGTTCCCAGTACGTCATAAACCTTTAATAATACCTGGCTGTCATTAGCAAGGTGCCAACTGATAACAGTTGATGGATTGAAAGGATTCGGATAATTCTGGCTTAACTGAAATTGAGTTGGACTAGTTAAATCAATTTCAATTTCATTTGAGTATTCAGATGTTCCATCGAAATCAACTTGTCTTAGTCTGTATGAAAAATTTCCGAATGATCCGGGAATATCTGTGTAACTGTATTTCTGAACTTCGGTTGTACTACCATGTCCTTCAACGAAACCAATTTTTTCCCAATTCTTATTTTGAACTTCTGAGTAATGGCTTCGTTCAATTTCAAATCCGCTGTTGTTTAACTCCGTTGCAGTTGACCAGTTTAGTATTACTTTTTCATTCGAAGCGGAAGCTGTAAAGGAAGTTAATTCAACAGGAATAAAGTATGGAGATTCCAGTTTAAAAATTCCGCTGCCCTGTGCCGAAAATACATTCATAGAATCAACAACATAAACCTGGTAATTTGATGATGAAATATTTATCTGCTGCCATGTTTGACCGCCGTTTTTAGTTCTCCAGGTAGAACCGCAAGAGTAACATCCGGTGTAAACTTCATCTCCGTCAAATGGATTTACATGAACCCCCCACATATTAATGTTGTTAAATGAACTAATAGGCTGCCAGCTGGCACCATAATCAGTCGACTTCAAAAAACCACCGCCGCCGCCCCACTTGGTTGCCCAGGCAGTTCCACGATTAACGAGATCGACTGCGATAGTAGGTATTTCCCCGCTGGTACTGTATACCTGCGACCAGGTTTCACCATAATCCAGACTTCTGAAAATTCCTGTTCCGTTATCACCAATAAGAATTATGCTTGTATCTTTAAAAACTTCAATATCGCAGGGAGCGCTTATTGGTCCAAAATTACTTGCTATAGTTGTCCAGGTACTTCCAAAATCTGTAGAACGTTTGAAGTTTGTATTTATCATGGTATAAAGTGTATCGGTATAAGTAGGATCCTGAGTTACCGGAATGCCGAAATATGACATCTGACCTTCATCATTGGTTAACACCCACGTCTGACCGGAATCGGTGGTTTTATAAATCTTATCATTGGGGGATGATTCAACAGCTAAAACTAAAGTTCCGGGCTCGTTATCATTATGAGTAACTGATTTTACTCTCGTTGAATTGGGGATGAATGTTCCTGACTGCTGAAAGGATTCACCCCTATCTGTACTTTTATATAATATATTTCCAGCCCCGTAATAAACAATGTTCGGATTATTTCCTTCCCCGTCAATAGGTCCGCCGAGACTACTGCCACTTTGTTTTAAAAGCCATAAATATTCCTGTGAAAAAGTATTGAAAGTAAAAAATGCAACGAGAAGAATAATGTAATTGAAGAGTTTCATTCCGTAAACCTCTTTAACTGTTGAATAGATATAAATTGTTGTTAATTATGAATTGATGCGGAAAGATAAATATATCATCTTAAAAAACAAATGAAGAATAATTTTTATCAATTGTTATGAGCAATACTTGGCATTTGATTGAAGCGGAGTGAAAAATTCTTTAAGTTCAACAACAGAAAATTTTAAAATAATTGATGGTGATTATGAATCTAGATGCACTGGTATTTGCTGCTCATCCTGACGACGCCGAATTAGCAATGGGGGGAACAATTGCAAAGTTCAATAGAGAGAATCTTAAGGTAGGAATAATTGATCTGACAAGGGGAGAACTTGGTACCCGCGGAACCGCCGAGACCCGGCAGAAAGAAGCTTTTGAAGCTGCTATAATTCTTAAATCTTCTGTTCGTGAAAATCTCGACCTTCCAGATGGCAATATTGCAAATACAAAGGAAAATCTTATCAAAATTATTATGGTTATACGCAAGTATAAGCCTAAAATTATTTTTGCCCCGTATTTTAATGACAGACACCCGGACCATATTGATGCCAGTCAACTTGTAAAAAGAGCTATGTTTTCTACCGGGCTGCAGAAGATTAAAACTTTCGATAAAGAAGTTCCTCAAGCTGCGTATCGTCCTGTTAAACTTCTATATTACATGCAGACTTATACATTCAAACCTTCGTTTATTGTTGATATATCCGATACATTTCAAATAAAGATGAATGCTGTAAAATCTTATTCAACACAATTTCATAATCCGAAAAGCGTGGAACCTGAAACATTTATCAGCAAACCGGGTTTTCTTAACTATATTGAATCCAGGGCAGTTTTTTATGGTTTTCAGATCGGGAAAAATTATGGAGAAGCTTTTTTCTGTGAAGAAGAAATTGAGATGAATATAAAGAACCTATTCGATAACTGAATTTTTATCTTCCGCTTTTAAGGGAAACCTGATAATTATTTCTGTAAATTCTCCGTATACGCTATTGATCGAAAAATGTCCGCCGTACATTTCCACAAGTTTTTGAGAAATCGTTAATCCAAGTCCCATTCCCTGCTGTTCATATTTTTCACGTTCAAATTGTATATATGCATCAATTTTTCTTAACTGTTCGTCTTTCATTCCTCTGCCGTTATCTTTCAAACGGATAACATATTCATTATTCTCTATCTGTGTTTGAATTTCAACAGCACTTCCCGGCGATGAAAACTTAAATGCGTTATCAATCAGTTCTTCAAGAATTATATTTAGTTCATTAAGGGAAATTGTTATGATCCCATCAACGCCATCAAGCTTAAGATCAATATTTCTTTTATATCTTGATGCAATATTTTCTGCAACAGAACGGATAAAAGAAACCGTTACTAAAGTCGGTTCTGCCTGGAATTCAATTTTAAAGTTAGATTCTCCCGATGCAAGTTTAAGTTTTGTAAATACTATAAAATTCTGAATCATTTTATTGAGCCGAATACCGGCATCGTAAATTGATTTTGAGTATTCTATAATGGCAGGATCTTTATTTTCTTTATACCTGTCCATAAGCAGTTGGGCATAACCAATAATTGAGACTAGTGGAGTGCGAAGTTCATGCGGCAGGTTATGAATAAGACTTTTTCTCAAATCCTGGAACCTGTCCTTACCTTCTTTACTTTTATTAAGTCGAGTTTTAATCGCATTCAGAAGATCTTCCGTTAAGAAAGGTTTAGTGAGGTAGTCGTCTGCCCCGAGTTCCATACCTTTCCTGAAGTCCCTTTTATCCACTAATGCGGTTAGAAAAATAAAGGGGATAGATGAGGTTCTGGAGTCACGTCTTAGTTCTGTTAAAACTTCGTGCCCGTTTATTCCCGGCATTTTGATATCACAAATAATCATATCCGGCATTTCAGTTCTGGCAATTTCTATTCCTTCAGAACCATCAGCTGCCTGCAGGCATTTGAAACCTTCAACCTCAAGGAAATCAGCAATTGATACCCTTAGGTTATCTTCATCTTCTATAATTAATATTCTGTCCAATTGGGTAAGTTTTTTAATAATCACTATCAATATAAAACATTATCTGCTAAAACGAATCAGTGAAAAATAAAAATATTATTATATTGTAAACGGAATTTTGGCATAATCGTTATTTTACCGCCAAAAACATATTCAAATCATAGAATTTCTATAACTTAAATATCCGGAGTAAGTATGATATTGAAAGATAATGTTATAAAAGAATTACATGGAATTGGAATCAAAAATATCAGGGAAGTATTTTATAATTATGGTACTTCAGGATTATATGAGCAGGTTATCAGAAGAAGAGAAGGTTTAATTGCACATTTAGGACCGTTAGTTGTTAGAACCGGATACCATACCGGCAGAAGCCCTAATGATAAGTTTATTGCCCGTGAATCCACAAGTGAAAATAATATCTGGTGGGGTAAAGTTAACAGAGCTATGCCTGAGGAATGTTTTGATAAATTATACTCAAAAATGAAGGCTTATATCCAGGGTAAAGACCTTTATGTTGAAGATTGTTATGTAAGTGCTGATCCGGAATACCGTCTTGGTGTAAGAGTAATTTCTGAAAATGCATGGCATACATTATTTGCAAGAAATATGTTTCGCAGGTACAACACATCCAAAGAACTGGATGATCATAAAACAGATTTTACAATTATTCATATGCCAAACTTTCATGCAGATAAGGACGTTGATTGTACAAACTCCGAAGTATTTGTAGTTGTTAATTTTGGTAAGAAACTTGTCCTTATCGGAGGAACAAGCTATGCCGGTGAAATTAAAAAATCCATTTTTACTATTATGAATTATTTAATGCCGCTTCAGAACGTAATGTCAATGCACTGCTCTGCAAATGTTGGTAAAGAGGGCGATGTAGCACTGTTCTTCGGGTTAAGTGGTACTGGTAAAACAACACTCTCCGCCGATCCAAACCGGTTACTTATTGGTGATGATGAACATGGCTGGAGTGAAAATGGTGTATTCAATTATGAGGGTGGATGTTATGCAAAAGTAATTAAACTTTCCAAAGAAGCTGAACCTGACATTTATGAATGCACGCGTAGGTTCGGAACTATATTAGAAAATGTTCAGATAGATGCACATACCAGAAAACTTGATCTTGATGACGACACTTTTACAGAAAATACCCGTGCAGCATATCCGCTTACACATCTGCCCAATATTGTTGAAAACGGTATGGCAGGTCATCCTAAAAATATTATAATGCTCACTGCAGATGCATTCGGTGCACTTCCCCCAATAGCCAAATTAACTGCTGAACAGGCTATGTATCATTTCATCTCAGGATATACTGCCAAGGTTGCAGGGACAGAAAAGGGAGTTACTGAACCGAAAGCTACTTTCAGTACATGCTTTGGTGCTCCTTTTATGGCTCTCCATCCAAGTGTATATGCGAAACTACTTGGACAAAAAATAAAAGAACATAAGGTGAATTGCTGGCTGGTTAATACCGGATGGACAGGCGGACCTTATGGTGTAGGCAGCAGAATGAAAATAAAATATACCCGGGCAATGTTAAGCGCTGCTCTTGAAGGAAAACTTGATGAAGTTGAATATTTCACCGAGTCTTTTTTCAAACTGCAGGTTCCGAAAACATGTCCTGATGTTCCGGATGAAGTGCTTAATCCAAGAAACACATGGTCAGACAAAGAAGCATATGATAATCAGGCAAAAAAACTTGCAAACATGTTCAACGAAAACTTTGAACAGTACTCAAATGATACGGATGAAGTAATTAAAAATTCCGGACCAAATAAATTCTGATCAATTATTTGTAATGCCGGTTAGATTAAACCGGCAAACTTTTATTGATTCTGAGATTATCTTCTTTTAACTTCACAGCCAATAAGCATTATTGTTTTCAAATATTAATTAATAATTACGGAGACTGCAATGTCCGAAATCCAACTACAGGGTGAAGTGTTCTATCCTCCTAAGGAAGTTCAGAAATTTGCAAATGCCAAATGCGATAAAATTTATGAAAGTGCCGCCCGGGATGTTGAAAATTTTTGGGCTGTTGAGGCTAAAAATCTTTTCTGGCATAAGAAATGGACCCAAGTGCTGGATGATTCTGATAAACCGTTTTTCAAATGGTTTGTTGGAGCAAAAACAAATATTGCTTACAACTGTCTTGATGTTCACTGTAAAACTGCACGCCGTAATAAACTTGCTTTAATCTGGGAAGGTGAGAATGGTGATTTCCGTTCCTTCTCTTATTTTGCACTGCATAGAGAGACCTGCAAATTCGCCAACATTCTTAAAAGCCTTGGCGTTAAGAAAGGGGATAGAGTTACACTTTATATGGGAAGAGTTCCTGAGTTGATGATTGGTATGCTTGCATGTGCAAGAATAGGTGCGATACATTCGGTAGTTTACGGAGGATTTTCTGTAGAATCGCTTCATGAACGGTTGGAAGACAGTCAGTCTAAAGTATTAATAGTTGCTGACGGTGCATGGCAGCGGGGTAAAATAGTTGAGTTAAAAAAGATTGCGGATGAAGCATTGCAAAGAGCTGCAACAGTGGAAAGTGTACTTGTTGTAAAACGAACAGGGCACCAGGTTAATATGGAATCCGGCAGGGATATGTGGTATCACGAACTGATGAATCTTCCTATTGCTAATAATTCCGATTGCCTTGAAGTAGTTGACGCTGAAGATCCGTTATTCATACTTTATACTTCCGGAACAACAGGGAAACCAAAAGCAATAGTTCATACACATGGCGGGTATATGGTGGGTACTTATGCAACATTAAAATATGTGTTCGATATTCATGAAGAGGACAGGTTCTGGTGTGCAGCTGATCCCGGCTGGATTACCGGGCATAGTTATATTGTTTATGGTCCGTTGCTAAATGGTACTACTTCATTTATGTATGAGGGAGCACCAACTTATCCATACCCTCACCGCTGGTGGCAAATGATTGAAAAGTATGGAATCAATATTTTATATACTGCACCAACAGCCATACGGGGATTGATGAGATTTGGCGACGCCTGGCCGAACCGATATGATCTTTCTTCACTGCGGCTTTTAGGAAGCGTAGGCGAACCAATCAATCCTGAAGCATGGAAATGGTATTATAAAGTTATTGGTAAAGAAAAATGCCCGATAATGGATACATGGTGGCAAACCGAAACTGGCATGTTTATGATAACACCCTTACCATGTACACCGCTAAAACCGGGTTCGGGTTCAAAGCCGTTTCCCGGAATTATTGCTGATGTAGTTGATGAAAACGGAGTGCCTGTTAAACCAAATGAAGAAGGCTATCTGGTAATCAAATCACCATGGCCATCAATGCTGAGAACTGTGTGGAATGACCCTGAAAGATATGTTAATCAGTACTGGAGCAAATATCCCGGAATGTATATGACCGGGGATTCTGCAAGGAAAGATGAAGATGGTTATTTCTGGATTATCGGAAGAGTTGATGATGTTATTAAAGTTTCAGGTTATAGATTAGGAACAGCGGAAATTGAAAGTGCACTTGTTAGTCACCCGGCTGTTGCAGAAGCTGCTGCTATCGGTTTACCGCATGAAGTTAAAGGAAATGCAATTCATTGCTTTGTCATTCTAAGGAGCGGGTATGTGAAAAGCGATAAACTTCTTGAAGATTTAAGGTTGCACGTTGGTCATGAAGTAGGACCAATTGCAAAGCCGGAACAGATTGAAGTGGTAGAATCATTACCAAAAACACGCAGCGGAAAAATTATGAGACGAGTTTTAAAAGCTAAATCCCTTGGTTTAGATCCGGGAAATCTATCTACTCTGGAAGAATAAACTAAGTGAAATAACTTATTAGAAACTTGAATAGAATGAAATGATATCTTAATTCTATTTTTGATCTTTCAAACTGTTTCGTTCCCAGAATACTCCGTTTTTGTATCCCTGGATAGATTTATCTTTTTCAGCAGCTTCCAATCTTTTAAGAGCCAGGCAGCAGTAATTTTGATTTACCTCTATCCCACAAAACTTTCTGTTTAACTTACTTGCAACAACTGCAGCAGTTCCGGAACCCATAAAAGGATCAAACACAAAATCAGATTTTTCAGAACTTGCAAGTATAATTTTTGCTAAAAGTTTTTCCGGTTTTTGTGTCGGATGATCCGTATTTTCAGTCATAGACCAGAAAGGGATGGTTATATCATTCCATATATTAGACGGAAAAGTATCCCTGTACTTTAAACCATTCATTTCATTCCAGTCTTTCGGCTTACCCATTAATTTATAAGGAGCTAGAACGTTTCTTCTTAATTTAACATCATCAACATTAAATTTATAATTATCTGATAATGTACAGAACCAGATGTCCTCTGAAGAGTTCTTCCAGTTTTTTTTTGCACCCCGTCCTTTTTCTCTTTCCCAGGTTATGCGGTTTCTGATGATAAAATATTTGCTCAACACTTTTGAAACAACAGCTGAGCTTTTCCAGTCGCTACAGAAATAAATGGATGCATCCTTTTTAAGAATTTTAACTATTACGGATAACCAGCTATCAACCCAGTCTTCATATTTTTCTTCAGACATCTTTGTAAAATTCAGCCCGGAAAAATTTTTTGTAAGGTTATAAGGAGGGTCAATAAATAACAGGTCGACAAATTGATCAGGAAGATAATTGATTGCTTCAAATGAATCCTGGTTAATAATTCGATTCATTAAATCATTAACAGTCATCTTCTTTTCAAGACGAATCAATTGTTCAGACAAAACAGTTATTTCATTTTCAGCTATTGTTAAAGTCCGGTTTTGCGGAGCGCGTTTCCTGGTAAAATTATTCATGCAGCAGGCTGTTCTGATTTGATGTTCAACTGTTGAGAATATTTATATATTTGTTTTTAAGCAATATCAGTTCCTCTGTAACAGTATTGATCTGATCCATTAATTCGTTAATAAGATATACAGTCTGTTCATTGAATTTATTTCCCAATGCAGCTTCTTCCAGTTTGTAACATGCTTCAGAAGTTTTTGTAATACCAAGTGTTAATGCACTACCTTTTAATTTGTGAACATAAAAACGCAGGTGGTCAAAATTCTTATCTGATGCAGCCTGTTTAATTTTATCAATAGTCCGCGGCATGTCATTAATGTATACATCCATCATTTCAATAAAAAACTGGATATCTACTTTCGATTTTATATCATGCAGAAAACTGATTTCATTTTCATCAATAAAATTAAAATCAAGTTTACTTGTCTCCGACCTGATCATCGAACCTTTACGCTTATTACTGAGATTCTCAGTCCATTTATCAATCAACATTTTGAGTATTTCGATCGATACCGGCTTGCTGATATAATCATCCATTCCAGCCTGAATATAATTTTCACGATCACCGGACATTGCATTTGCAGTCATTGCTATAAGTACAGGCATTTCTTCTTCAGCTATTTCACTCCTGATAATTTTTGATGCTTCAAGTCCATCCATTTCAGGCATCAATATATCCATAAGAACCAGATCATATTTAAGATTTCTGACTGCATCTACAGCTTCTTTTCCATTCGCAGCAATATCAGGTCTGTATCCTATACGATTGAGCATCCGCGTAGCAACCATTTGATTGATAACGTTATCTTCAACAAGTAGTATTTTAAGCTGATGGTTTAAAGATGAACTACTCTCTCCCTGTTTATCATTTTCCGGACTCTTTGCTCCTTTTATCCCTTTCACTAAATCCAATAGTGCAGCATGGAATTGTTTTCGCTTAAGAGGCTTATTGATCGTTTTGTATTTAAAATTTATTCCAAGGTTTGAATCATCTATTTTATCTCCCAGTTGTGTTAGTATGAGAACAGAAGTGACTGCAGTATCAATTTTACTGTTTAGTTTTACCAGCATTGGTTCAATACGTTTATCTTTGGCGGGATTAATTATTATCAGATCAAAACTTAGCTGCTCCCCAAATTCTACATTTGCTTCAACAATATCTTTAACAATATAAGATTTCATTGCCCAGCGTTGTGTAAGCGAATAAATCATTTGATCTATGTGGCCGGTGTTACTAATTATCAGAACTTTTTTATTTTTTAGTTCCTTAGCAGCTTCAAACAGGTAAAGTTTTAAATCGGAGGAAACTGTTTTAGCAGTAATAGTAAATATAAACTCACTTCCTTTGCCTTCCTGACTGTTTACAGTAACCTCGCCTCCCATAAGTTCAATCAACCGTTTACTTATAACTAAACCTAACCCTGTTCCGCCGAAACTTCTTGTGGTTGACGAATCACCCTGGCTGAAAGGTTGAAATAATTTGTGCATTCGCTCTACAGGTATACCCATGCCGGTGTCTTTAACACTAAATCTGAATCTATATTCTTTTTGATCAATTAAATCTGAACTTACAGATATGTTTACTTCACCCTCCTGGGTAAACTTAACCGCATTACTTAACAGGTTAGTCAATACCTGACGCAGCCTTGTAACATCACCAATAATGGCTAATGGAGTTGATGTGTCAATATTGTAGCAAAGTTCAAGTTTTTTTTCAGCGGCTTTAGTAGCAATAAGATCGAGGGAATCTTCAATACATTCTCTTAAATCGAACGGCTGAGTTTCCAATTCTAATTTTTCAGACTCAATTTTTGTGAAATCGAGTATATCATTTATTATAACCAGAAGCTGCTCACCGCTTAACCTTATAGTATTTGCATATTCTTTCTGGGTATCGGTCAGATATGTCTCAAGCAGCAGCCCGGTCATACCAATAACACCATTCATCGGTGTTCTTATCTCATGGCTCATCAAAGCCAGAAATTCACTTTTTGCCTTAGCAGCTTTTTCAACCTTACGTAATGCTTCATCAAGTTCTTCATTCTTTTTAACCAATTGGTCGCTGGTTGAATTTCTTTTAATAACTGCTCCAAAAGTTGCAGCCATTGCATTTAGCAACGATTCATCATCATCCGTCCAAACACGTTCTGAATGACAGTCATCGAAGCCGACAAAACCCCAGTACTTTTTGTCAACCATAATTGGAACGAGAATGATAGATTTTATATCCTGGTCAATAAAAATATCCTGCAGTTCAGATGGTAGCTCCTTGATAAGATATCTGAGCGTTTTACACTTGACAAAACTTTCATAAATATTAAGTTGTGAAAATCTTGAGTACGATATTTTTCTGAGTGCAGGATCATTTATCTGAGTTTTTGTTCCCGGCGTTGCCCATTCGTAGATCGGGGTAAAGAACATTTCGTTTGTTAAGTTGTCCACCCTGTGCTGATAAATATAAACTCTGTCAGCTTCGGCAGCTTCACATAATATTTTTAAAGCTTTTCTGAATCCGGCAGCTTCCTCATCAGTGGAGATTAATGTGTCTGATGCACGTGAAATTCCCTGCAGCAGTTTACCTTTTTTTGAAAGTAGTTTTTCATTGTATTTTCTTTCAGTGATATCCCTGAAAATTGAAAGAAGATACTTTTTCCCGCCAAACTCCTCAATAAATGAATTTGAGATTTCAAAATCATTTTCCTGTTCATTCCATAGCTTAAATGAGCTTTCGACCTTTTTTTCAATCTTACCTGAGCTGAAATTTTTTTTATAATCTTTTAATGTGTATGAATTGATATCATTATGGTAAACAACAGAAATAGGTTTACCTATCAATTCTACTTTTAGCTTATTAACCAGCCGGGCAAAAGAATCGTTGCACATTATTATGATGCCATTTTCATCAGTAAGCCTCATACCATCATAGGAGTTATTCCATATAGTTCGAAAAATATTTTCAGAATGCTTTATCTTCTGTTGTGCTTCAATTCGGTTGCTTATATCACGTATAGTGCCCTGACCCATCTTACTTCCGTCTACATCTACAACCTTGCCTGTTATCTCTACAGGAATTTCTTTTTTTTGTGAATCGAGTAAGGTTATTTGAAAAGAAATAATATCATTTTTTTCAAATAATTCTGAAATCAATCTGAAATATTCTTTAAGTCTGGTATCTGGAATAAATTTCGAAAATGAAACTCCGATTAATTCGTCGGGAGAATAACCCAGAATGTTTTTACAGGATGAACTAATAAAATTTATTTTGCCGGTGGGCGAAATTCTGAATATCACATCAATGGAGGATTCAATGAGTGATTCTAACTGCTTAATATTCCTTTGAATTTCCTGGTTAGTAAGATTAATTTCAGGATATTTATTTGTTTCCTTACGAATCATTTTTTGTACTTATTTCTGAATGAACTGACCAGAAAGATTTTGATTTGCAATTTAACATTTTTCCCGCAAATAATAGTTAATAGTAGAATTATATAATGGAAAGTTGACAACAGAATGTCGATTTTGATCCCGTTTCAGTTGATTATTCTTGATAACATAGAAGTAAATATCTAAGTTTAGCGGGGTATTTTTAATCATTTTAACAGGGATAATTTATGAAAAGAAAAATAGTTGCAATGCCCGGAGATGGCATTGGTAAAACAGTATTACCGGAATCAATAAGAGTATTAGATTCAGTCGGATTTAAAGCTGAATATGTGCATGGCGATATCGGCTGGGATTTCTGGTGCAATGAAGGTAATGCTCTTCCGCAAAGAACAATTGACTTACTAAAAGAACATAAACTTGGTTTGTTTGGTGCCATAACCTCCAAACCAAAAGATGCAGCAGAAAAAGAGCTAGATCCATCACTAAAAGGAAAAGGTTATACATACTTTTCCCCAATAGTTTCAATGAGGCAACTCTTTAACCTTGATATCTGTATCAGACCCTGCATTTCATTCAAAGGAAATCCTCTAAATTTTATCCGCAATAATGGTAAAGGCGGTTTTGAAGAGCCATTAGTTAATTCAGTTATATTCAGACAAAATACTGAGGGTCTGTATGCTGGAATTGAATGGACAAATCCTCCGGCTAATGTTCGTGCTGCATTTGAATCACATCCGAAGTGGAAAGCATTTAAGGACGTACCGAATGAAGAACTCGCAATTTCCACAAGAGTAATAACTAAAAAAGCTGCGACGAGAATTATACGTGCTGCATTTGAATATGCAAAGAAATTCGGATATAAGAATGTTACTGTTTGTGAAAAACCAAATGTACTTCGCGAAACTTCCGGTATGATGATGAAGATTGGAAAAGAAATTTCAAAAGATTATCCGGACATAGCTTTATGGGATACTAACATTGATGCGCAGATGATGTGGCTTACTAAAAATCCTGAAGATTACGGAGTAGTGGTTGCTGAAAATATGTTTGGTGACATTATATCTGACGGGTTTGCCGGATTAGTTGGCGGACTCGGTTTTGCCTGCAGTGCTAATCTTGGTGATGAAGTAGCAGTCTTTGAACCGACTCATGGCAGTGCGCCAAAATACCAGGAACTTAATCCGTCAATTGTAAATCCGATTGCAATGATAATGAGTGCTTGTATGATGCTCGATCATATTGGTGAAACTGAAAAGGCTGACAAGATAAGAAAAGCTATTGCCAAAGTTGTTGAAGAAGGAAAAGTTAAGACGTATGATATGATGAAGTTGCGCGGCGGTCCGGACGTATTTAAGAATGGTGCATGCACAACTCAGCAAATGACGGATGAGATAATTAGGAGCCTCCCCAACCCCTCCTAAGGAGGGGCTTTAGGAAAATGATTTAAAGTCACTAAATATTTTTTGTTTAGACTTTTTACTTTTGATTTGAAATAAAATGAACGGAATAGAACTAATTCTCATCGCTTTGGTGATGTATGTTGTTGCATACAAGTTGTACGGCGGTTTTATAACCAAACGACTTGAAGTTAACAACAACAAAGAAACACCTTCGCATACAATGTATGATGGAGTTGATTATGTTCCTGCAAAATCACCTGTACTTCTTGGTCATCACTTTGCATCTATTGCCGGTGCCGGTCCGATAGTCGGGCCTGTTATAGCTGCCGGATTCGGCTGGCTGCCGGTTTATCTTTGGGTTATTTTCGGTGCAATATTTATTGGTGGAGTTCATGATTATTCTTCTATTGTGGCCTCAATTCGGCATCAAAGTAAATCTATAGGATATGTTATTCAATCTTACTTAGGAGTAAATGGCAAGAAACTCTTTCTCATATTCTCGTGGGCAACATTAATTTTAGTAATTGCTGTTTTTACTATAATAGTCGCAGATACCTTTACTCACATTCCAGGTGCAGGAACTTCTTCCATTCTGTTCATATTGCTGGCAATTTTATTCGGACTAACTATATACAAATTTAAAGTTCCACTATGGATTGCAACCATCGTTGGAGTCGTTCTGCTTTTCTCATCAATTCCGTTGGGAAATTTATTTCCAATTCAACTTGATACCCTGACCTGGCAGTTAATTCTTTTCGTTTACATATTTGCCGCGTCCGTAACACCGGTTTGGATTTTACTTCAACCACGTGATTATTTGAATTCCTTTTTTCTATATGCATTAATGGCAGGCGGTTTAATAGGAATTTTCTTTGCCGCTCCATCAATAAATATTCCTGCATTCAGTACATTCTCTTTGGATAAAGTCGGCTACCTTTTTCCGGCTCTATTTGTAACTGTTGCCTGCGGTGCAATAAGCGGGTTTCATTCACTTGTCGGCAGCGGAACTACGGCGAAACAATTAAATAAAGAAACCGATGGAAGAATAATTGGTTACGGCGGAATGCTGATTGAAGGATTGCTTGCAGTTTTATCTTTAGTTGCGGTTGCTTCAATGGTTAATAAGGAGTTTATTGATCTGCTTGTTAATAAGGGTCCGGTAGCAGCCTTTTCACTTGGAGTTGGAAGATTTATTAATGCTATCCCTGTCCTTAATATTTCAATTCCTTTAGCACAAACATTTACAGCACTTGCAGTTTCGGCTTTTGCATTAACATCACTTGATACTGCAACAAGGTTAGCAAGATTTATGTTCCAGGAATATTTTGAAGTAAAAGATAATCCGGAAATTAAATCAGTTTTTCAAAACAGATTTGTTGCTACAGGTATAACGGTTTTCTTTGGTGCTTTGTTAACCTTTAGCGGACAAACAATGTCAATCTGGCCTGTGTTCGGAAGTGCGAATCAATTATTGGCGGCACTTGCATTACTCGCTTTAACAGTTTGGGTAGCAAATCTTAAAAAAGGATTTTTATTCTTGTTGATACCAATGATATTCATGTTCGCAGTAACCCTTACGGCACTGGGAATGTTAGTATATCAAAATTTTATTATTGATAATTATGCTCTTGCGATTATTTCAGTATTGTTATTTGCACTTTCTGTTTTGCTTGGAGTTAAAGCTTATGGGGTTTTGGTGAATCGACAAGAAATTATAGCTTAATTGTTGGTTTTTCGATTAACAATTTAGCCATTAAACAATGCAACAATTTTTATTATAAAGAATAGTCAATAACTATAAGGAAGTATTAATGAAAGAAAAAGTTTTAAAAATATGGCCCGAAATAAACTGGATTGAAAATGAAGAGCTCAGAGAAAAAGTATTAAACTGCTGGATTTACGCAATCGAGAACTCGGTTCTGACACCGGAAGATCTGGAAGTAATTCCATTTTCGTTGCTTATCAAAGATTGCAAGATTACATTTATGAATCACAAACGTACGGCAGTTCAGCTTTCTGTTGATATTGCAAAACGAATGAAGGAGAATTTTGGTGATCAAATTAAAATTGATATGGATTTATTAATTGCAGGTGCAATTCTTATTGATATAGGTAAACTGATTGAATATGATAAATCAGATGGCAAACTTGTAACGAGTAAAGCCGGTCATCTTCTGCGGCATCCTTTCAGCGGAGTATCAATTGCCGACAGATTCGGGTTGCCTTATGAAGTTCAGCATATTATTGCTTATCATGCTAAAGAAGGTGATCTGGCAAAACGTAATGTTGAGGCGATAATAGTGCATCATGCAGATTTTGTTTCATTCGATCCTTTTAAAGCTTAGGAGGAATCATGGCACAGACACTCATCGAAAAAATAGCACAAAAATTTGCAGTTGGATTAGATCCAAAGCATGAAGTTCACGCAGGGGATTATCTTTCAATTAAACCTGCATACATTATGACGCACGATAACACTGGCGCAGTCATTCCAAAATTTAAATCTATCGGCGCAACAAAACTTTTTAATCCACGTCAGGTTGTTCACACACTTGACCATAATGTTCAGGATAAATCCGAAAAGAATTTAGAGAAGTACAGAAAGATTGAAGAGTTCTCCAAATCTATGGGTGCTGATTTTTATCCTGCCGGCAGAGGAATCGGACACCAGATAATGTGTGAAGAAGGTTATGCATGGCCCGGAACAATGGTTGTTGCATCTGACTCACATTCAAATATGTATGGCGGATTAGGATGTCTCGGAACGCCCATTGTAAGAACCGATGCCGCAGCAATCTGGGCAACCGGAAGAACCTGGTGGCAGGTACCGCCAATCGCTAAGGTTGAATTGAAGGGTAGTCTTAGAAAAGGTGTAACAGGTAAAGATGTTATAATTGCTCTCTGCGGATATTTTAATAATGATGAAGTTCTTAATCATTCTATAGAATTTATTGGCGATGGAATTCGTTATTTAACCGTGGATGAGAGATTAGCCATAGCAAATATGACAACCGAGTGGGGAGCTCTTGCAGGAGTTTTCCCGATTGATCTTGCAACAATTTTATGGTTGAAGAAGCGTGAAAAGTTCATTGAACACCGCGGGCTCGAAGGTGTTTTCTCCGATACTGACGGCAATGGACAACATCCAAGAATAAATCATAAAAGGATTGAAGAACTTGAGCACAACTTACTTCGCTCTGATGAAAGTGCATTTTATGCAAAGGAATTATCAATTGATCTTGCTACCGTTGAACCATTTGTCTCAGGACCCAACACTGTAAAAACTTATGCCTCAGTTTCGGAACTTAAAGAAAAGAATATCAAAATAAATAAAGCATATCTTGTTTCATGTGTTAACAGTCGTGTTGATGACATTGCAGAAGCTGCAGCGGTTGTTAAAGGAAAAAAGATTGCAGATCATGTTAAATTTTATATTGCAGCAGCATCAAGTGAAGTTCAAAAAGAAGCAGAACGGTATGGTTACTGGCAATCGTTGCTGGAAGCCGGTGCAATTCCACTTCCTCCGGGCTGTGGTCCTTGTATAGGACTTGGAACAGGTTTACTTGAAGATGGTGAAATCGGAATTTCTGCAACAAACAGAAACTTTAAAGGAAGAATGGGCTCACCCAAAGCTCAGGCTTATCTTGCTTCTCCGGCAGTTGTTGTATCATCTGCTATCTCC
>JAWOIK010000291.1:0-2713 GCA_046484705.1 Ignavibacteriaceae bacterium
CCAGATCAAAACAGAAAGAAGTATAACCAGCGGATTCAGATTTAACCTTCTTCCCATTATTATTGGTTCAACTAAATTAAAAGAAACAGTCTGAACTGTAATCATAAACAGAATAACACCGATCGTTATTCCAAGGCTGTCAAACTGAAGTATTGTAAATAGAACAGGAAGTATAAGTGCAAACGCTGATCCTATTGTAGGAATAAAGTTGAACAAAAAAGTAAATAATCCCCATACTACCGGATAATCGACGCCGAACAGATATAGACCGAATCCCACCAAAACCCCGGCACCTGCATTTACAAGTATTTTTGTAATTATATATTTCTGAATCTGATCTGTAATTGCTTTAAAGGTATTCTCGAGCTTTTTTTCTCTTTCTTCTTTTTCAATTTTTAACTGGTGTTCAATAGCACTATCATTTTCGGAAGTATCCACCTCATCTATTAATTTCTTTTTAATCTTTTTTATTTCCGGTTTAATCTTACTGATAACATATCTTTTCTTAATCGTTTCATAAACACCTTTTTCGCCGAATAATACGAAAACAAAAAAGAAAATGACAAACAGAATACTTCCGAAAAGAGAGATCGTTGATGAAAATACTCCTCCGGCAAGATTACTGTAGTTTATTTTTTCGATAATGCTCTCAAATGAGAAGTCTATAAAATAAGGATCACTTATTCCGATAGACAAAGCTGTTTCTCTTACAACAAGACTCAATTTTTCAACATATTCAGGAAGACTTTCAGCAAATCCGAGAAATGAATCCACAACAACTTTTGAAACAAGGTATAGGAGTGAAAATGTTATGAACAAATCTATCAGTGTAATTATAGGAAGCGGAATTTTGTTCTTTTCGAGAAACATATTGAGCGGATTAAAAACAAAGAAAAGAAAAAATGCTATTACAAGCGGAATAAAAATATGACTCAGCTCCCGAAGTGTAATGGCAATAACTACTATTCCGATTACGGCAATAAAAAACTTTGAAGCTGAGTCAGATGAAATAGTTTTCATTTTCTATTGCAATGAAGCCGGTGTAAAAGGTTTGGATAACAAATCTTCAAACAATCTCCAGCGTTTCACCGGATTATCGGCAGTGCCGCCGTTGCGTTCAATATAAGCTCTGACTAAATCCAGTCCGTAACTATAATTAATTATATACGATCTGTACTTATCGAAAAAAGTTATATTTCTTATTGCATTCTCTTCTGACCTTAATCCATATCTCTGAAGCCATTCAACTGTTTCATCTTTTGTCCAATTGCTGTCAAGATAATTCCTTGCAGCTTCAATTGATGAATAATTTAACTTGCCCTGAAGATCAATAACTTTATAATACAACTCTGTGTCATCAGGATTTATTCCTGCTAATGGGAACAGAACATCTTTCTCAAATTCAATTCTGGAGTTTCCCGGAAATGCGACATCAATTCCGTAGTTAGCAGTTCCTTCAGCGATTAGAGACTGCGGACTGAAAAGAGCATAAACAGTAAACTCAACCCAGCCTCTTTCTTTTGCAAGTTTATTTTCGAGCAAAGCATTATAAACGTGATGACCGGGATAACCTTCATGAGCGGCAAGATCAACAGCCCTGTCAATATAAATCGGTAAATCGGTGTTAACCTGAATTAAGCTGAAGCTTTTTCCTTTATACCAGTTATATGCACCCCACGGTTTATTGTTTACATATTCAACTGTGAAGTTTTCATTTGCCGGAAGCTTTATCTGCTGTAAAGTTCTTTTTCTGCATTCCTCAATAGCGGCATTGAAAACATTATCAATCTTATCTTCCGGAATTATAAAAGCAGATTTAAAGCTCAACAATCTTTCATCAACAGAACCTTGTCCTGGAAGAATTTTATCAAGCTCATCAATTATATTCTGAAAATACTCATTGGTATGTGATGAAACCTGAACATCATAGAGTGCAGTAGTTTCCTGATCAAAAGGAAGTTCTACTCCTCTTAACATCATCACTCTTGTTTTAGCTGCAAGTAATTGTTTATATAGATATCGGTAACGCAATGTTTGCATTTTATCTGCTTTAAATTGAGCAAGTTGTTCGAGTTCATTTAACAGCCTATCGATTTCATTATTCAAATCATCAACAACTACGGAATCGACTTTGGCGGAGTCTTCTGCCGGTTTCCATTCTTCAGGACCGAAGTATGCATCAACAAAATCGGCATCGTAAACACCTATCTTCAAGACCAGCTTGACATAATCTTCTGCAATTTTATTCATTTGAGTTTCCAGTTCTCCGGTTGTTTTTTTCTCCCCGCAAGAGATTAGTAACAAAGACATAAGCAACAATAATAATTTAAGTTTCATTGTGATCCCTTTTCATTTTTCTTGTATCAATAAAAGATCGTACAGCAAATATTAAAAATATAAGACACAGCAAAGCCATTATTGCCTGAACGGTAATAGCAGAACCTCTTTCAAACTGCTCTCCGCCTATCATCCTGAAGAATTTTATAAGTCCGCCAACTGTTCCGCCGAAACCAAGCAAAGCAAGCACTGCTGCTCCGTGCATTGCGTGCTTTAAATATTTTTCGTTCTGCGCAATCCAGCCAAGTATAAGCATAGGCAAACCAAGAAAAGCGGGAATAAGTGCTTCACCACGACCGCCCGGTAGGCGGTCTCGTCGAACAGGTGAGTGGAGATCGCGAGCAGCGAGTAGAACCAGCCGCGCGTCTGGTCGACT